>NZ_JBBMQI010000002.1:0-285061 GCF_038899935.1 Pacificibacter sp. AS14 | reverse complement strand
TCGCCAACCGCGTCACCGATGACATCGCCGATGCCCCCGACAAAATCTTCACCCGCGACCTCTTCGGCGCGGATTGATATCTCAATCGTCTCTTAAAGACCTCTCAAGGACTTATCATGCGCACAGCACTTGTCACCGGTTCTGCCGGTTTTATCGGCTCTTTCGTTTGTCGCCGCCTGCTCGATGACGGCTTTCGGGTGATCGGCCTCGATTGCCTGTCTGACTATTATGATGTGGCGCTCAAAGAGCGGCGTCATGCAATGCTGATGCAGTCTGAGAATTTCCGCGCTGTGATCGATAAGGTGGAAACGCCTGGTCTGTTGATGGATCTGTTTTCTGACGAAAAACCCGACGTGGTGATCCATCTCGCAGCCCAAGCTGGTGTGCGCTATTCGATCGAGAACCCGCGGTCCTATTTGGAAAGCAACATCATCGGCACGTTCGAGCTGCTTGAGGCCGCGCGCGCCTATCCGCCCGAACACATGTTGCTGGCGTCCACGTCGTCTGCTTTTGGGGCTAACACCCAGATGCCTTATGCCGAAACCGACAAAGCCGACCACCAGATGTCGTTCTATGCAGCAACCAAAAAATCGACCGAAAATATGGCGCATTCCTACGCTCATTTGTTCGATTTACCGATCACCATGTTCCGGTTCTTTACCGTCTACGGCCCTTGGGGGCGCCCCGATATGGCGCTGTTCAAGTTCACCAAAGCCATTCTCGAAGACACGCCAATCGATGTCTACAACTACGGCGATATGAGCCGCGATTTCACCTATGTTGAAGATCTCGTCCACGCCATTCGCTTGCTGATCGATACCCCGCCTGTGCGCCCCGTAGATGGTATCGTGGCTGAGGGCGACAGCCTATCGCCTGTTGCACCGCACCGCGTGGTCAACATCGGCAACTCAGATGCTGTGCAACTGATCGCCTTTATCGAAGCCATCGAGGCCGCCACCGGCAAAACCGCCAAACGCAACCTGATGCCGATGCAAGCCGGCGATGTCCCTGCCACTTGGGCCAACGCGGACCTGCTGAAATCTCTCACAGGCTACACCCCCAAAACCGCCGTACCTGAAGGCGTGACGAAGTTCGTTGAGTGGTACAAAGACTATTACAACGTTTAGTGTTTGTTAGGATTTCGCATCCGCAGTCCAGTTTTTTTGACAAGAATATGAAGTCACAGCTTTTTTGATCTTGTCTCCCCTTTGCTGGACCGTTAGACGGGTCAGCGGAGACGTGGCCGAGTGGTCGAAGGCGCTCCCCTGCTAAGGGAGTAGGCCCGGAAGGGTCTCGAGGGTTCGAATCCCTTCGTCTCCGCCATCATACCTTTTTGTACGATTTGAAAGAGCCGCTTTGAGCGGATTTTTTCTTTTGTTTGCATGGATTTAATCTCTTTTTTCGATTTCCTTGAGTTTTGTCCAATTGCGTCTATATTTGCTCCTTGAGTGGTAGAGAATGTGGTATGTATTATGGCCCTGTCTGGTAAGTTGACTAAGAAACTCGTCGAGAATCTACGCGCTGGGCGGTACGGCGATGGCAGTGGGCTGTACCTCGTTGTTGACCCCAGCGGTGCGCGACGTTGGATCGTTCGCGTTGTGGTCAAGGGCCAGAAGAATAAGAAGGGCGCGCCTCTACGCACTGATTTTGGTCTCGGCGGCGCTGACATCGTCACACTGAATCAAGCGCGCGAGCGGGCGCTTGAGTATCGCCGGATGGCAAAGCAGGGTCTCAATCCTCGTTTCAACGCGCACAAAGAGGTGCCAACTTTCGAGGAAGTCGCCCAACAAGTTCACATTGACCGCATGCCCACTTGGAAAAACCAGAAGCATGGACAGCAATGGATTAACACGTTGCGTGATTACGCCTTTCCTAAAATTGGCCGCATGCCGATCGATAGCATTGACCAGCCCGAGGTGCTGATGTGCCTGTCCCCGATCTGGACCGAAAAGCACGAAACCGCACGACGCTTGTCTCAACGGATTAAGATCGTTCTCGACGTCGCAAAATCCAAAGGATTGCGATCTGGTGAAAACCCCGTGACGGCGATCAAAGATGCGCAGGTCCTTCCGAAAGTAAAAGCAAAGCCAAAACATCACCTCGCAATGAGGTGGCAGGATGTGCCTGCGTTCTATGCCGATCTGACATCCCGCAATGCGATGTCAGCACGTGCGCTGCGCTTTACCTGCCTGACAGGGTCGCGCACCAATGAGGTTCTAGGCATGCGCTGGCCGGAAATCGACTTTGATGAACGGCTGTGGACCTGCCCTGAAGAGCGGATGAAAACCGGCGAGGTGCACCGGGTGCCGTTGACTGATGAGTTGCTGGCGATCATTTAACCGCTACTTGAGCTAAAGTCGGATTTTGTTTTTGAAGGGCAAAAGCGCCATAAGCCGATGTCAAACATGTCGATGCTGATGTTGTTGCGGCGGATGAATGTCGAGGGGGTTACAGTTCACGGGTTCCGATCGACATTCCGGGATTGGGCGTCTGAGGTGGCGAGCGCGCCGCGTGAGGTTGCCGAGATGAGCCTTTCGCATCGCGTGGGATCAGAGGTTGAACGCGCGTACGCTCGGTCCGACTTGCTGGAGAAGCGCAGAGCGCTGATGGATCAGTGGTCGCGGTTTGTGGCATCGGGGCAGTCTGTGGAGGCTCAAGATGATTAAGGTCACCTTAAACGAACTTGGCCTGGATTCCATTGACCTCATTAGGACTGCCTTGAGCGAAGAAACGTCGGATCTGCGCGAACGGGCCATCAAGAATGTAACCCATGATGTCGTGGCCCGTGGGGTCGATTTGCTCATACAGCAGCTGGGCCCAAAGTGGCAATCTGACCCGGCGAATTCAGAGTTTATTCAGTGGGTGGCTACGACGTCGGCCAAGAGAATTGATGCAGCGTATGAGCTTTCAGAGACTGGCAAGCGATACGATAGCAAGAACGAGAAGAAACTCAACATTGCGGAACATATCGGATACATCGTTTGTCTGTCAATTTGGGATGGAAAATTTGAAGGCGTTCAGGTGGACGGTGGCATTCTTGATCAGGTTCGCGCGGAGGCAAAGAGAGATAAGATAACTGGCGCGCGCGACAAGGACACAATCAGAGAAATTTGGAAAACTTACCGCGGCGTTGTGCATTTGGGCATGGCGTTAAAGTATTGCGAAGACAATCCGGAGCAAGGTTGGAATGTCCTGCATTTAGCTGAGGAGTTCCGGCGCTGCTTGAGTGAGCATTGCCCGAGGGGCACCAAAGTGCCGTACATCGATCCAGAAGAGCAAATTTCTTTTCTTTATATATCAGAGCTTTGGGGTCCCCGATTTGGAAGTCGGGGACTGACGTTTGATGTAGATTAGCGGGCATCCATTCGTTGTAAACCAAAGCAACCGAATGGATGTTGGCAGTGACGAACATATTTGAAAACAATCGTAGCTATGTCTTGGGTGATCCTGAGCTTGAGCTGCTGGGTGATCGTGACAAGCTGGCGCAATGGCGCCACAAAGGGATGGGCCCCGCCTATTACCGTCTGGGTCGTAAGATCGTTTACCGTGGTTGTGATCTCAATCAGTGGGTTGAAGCGCACCGCGTCGACCCCAATGCGGGTGGCAAGTAATGGTCCCCGCATTTCTTCTTTCGAGCCAATCATGGGTTATGTGCGCCCCGACGGTTTTCCCGCGCGATGAATTTGTGTTTGGAAACCTACAAGATTTGGGGGTCTAGCATTGCCCGCAAATTCGCCTCATAGCCAGCTGAACCTGTTCTCATCAGATCCTAACCCGGTAAAATCGGCTCAAGTACCTCGTCAGAAAAAAACACCTCGGTGCGAGAGCTGCGCTGAGTGCTTTCTTTCCGATCGCGAAGTGGCAAAACGCTACGACGTCTCGCGCGCGTCAGTTTGGCGTTGGTTGGCCAATGAGCCAACGTTTCCGGCACCCGTCAAGCTGAGCGCGGGCACATCGCGCTGGAAGCTAAGCGACCTCGTTCTGTTTGAAGCAAAGGGGCGTAAAGCCGAACGCAAAAAGCGCTCAGCAACGAAGTTGGGTGCGGGCTAATGGCAAAGTCCTACAAAAACGTGTTCCTTAAGAAGAATCGCGTCTACTCGGTCGAGCAGCTGATGATCGCGTACGGCGTTACCGCCAACACGGTCTCTAACTGGGTGAAGGAGGGGTTGATTCCCTCTGATGCGCAGAAGCCATATGTGTTCCGTGGGGCTGTTGTTGTCGCGTTCCACAAGCATCAACGGTCGTTGAAAGGCCGCAAACTTTTGCCTGCTGAGTTTTGGTGTCGGACGTGCCAAGCATCGGTCGAGCCCGGTCCAGAAGCCGTGACTAAAATCCGCGCAGCCAATGGACGCCCTATGCTCCAGGCGGCTTGCCCAGTGTGTTCACTCGCAGGCGCGAACGGCCCAAACCGGACCTTCGCTTCGACTTCAAATGCCGCGCTGCAGTCCGTCATTGCGGACATTCGTGCATCATTCAGCATTTTTGAAACCTAAGATATGATAAGCGGACATACCGCACGCGTGGCGAAGCAGGATGTGTTCGCCTGCATTGAAATGCTCGACAACCCAAACCGTAAGCACACCAACAATGTCATATTGTTGCCAGTTGATTATAGAACAGCACAAAAGAAAATGAACACGGCAGTCGTTTATAGAACTAGAGGCTATTCACCTAGCCTTTGGCGTATTAAACGATTTTCGACTTCAATCTGCCCAACACCCTAACGAATGCGCCGAGATCTAGGTGCGAAATTCGACTTTTAAAAGCCTAACACGGTGCGAATCATCAAGGTGGCGTATTGTGGATATTGACGGCCTATGGTGTAAATTTCAGAGTTAAATTATAGTCCAATGTGGGCCGTGAGACACCTTTGGGAACACGAGGAAAACGGCCAGATCGTTTGACGGCTTCAAGGGCGGCGGCATCGATCACAGCAACGCCTGATGATTTCACGACAGAGACAGATTTAAGATGACCGGTCGTTGCGAGTGAAATGCGGACGACGACGGTTGCCGCTTTATCCGTGCCGCGTGGATACCGCATTCGGCTATGAACGCGCGCGTTGATTTTTGCTTGCCATGCGGCTTCAAGGCGTTTGGACTTCCCTGATGTCGCAGCGGGCGCCGCAGCAGTCGATTGCGCGGCTCCCGTTCCTCCACCGGTGCCGGTAGCACGTTGTTCTCTTTGTCCAGAACTGGGGTTGGGCTGAGGCTGGGCTTGTTGCGCAGCGGGTTTTACTTCTGGCTTTTGCAATGGCTTAGGGGTTGGTTTTTCGACGACTTTGGGTGCAGCAGGCGTAGGCGGCGACGGCGGTGTTGGGGCCTCAAGAGCTATAGGCGCTTGCATGGTCTGCGGAATGGTTTGTGAGAAGTTGGTCGTCTGTATTGGCAAAGGGATTGCATCTGGTAACGGCGGTAACTTCAAGCCAAGCGGTGCGATAGACGTCATCGGCGGTGCATCCCATGTGTCTACAAGCGTGCTCAAGCTCTGGGAGGCTCCGACAAGGGTGACGGCGCTGGTCCCTTGAGTTCCGCCGGAGCTTGCGCTTTGCTCCGTAGAGACGAACGCCACAAGATGCAATCCGACCGCGGCGGCTCCAAATACAATTGCTTCGGCCGCCCATTTCATTGTGATAGCCCCATGGAAAGGCGTGTTGGCAGTTGGTCTTCTAAGCGGGTATAGAACATGTAATCAACGCAGGCAGCACAATGACTAAACCAGAAAAAGTTGACTACAAACAGTTCTTTGGCGATAGCGATCCAAGGATTGGCTACAACCGCGTATGGTTTTTCCTGATGCGAGCTCACCGAAAACTGCAGCCGCAGATCGCCAAAGTGCTGCGTGATCAGGGCATATCTGATCCGATTTGGTATGAAGTTTTGCTTCATGTCGAGGAGGCTGGAGAGCAAGGCCATCTTATGGTTGAACTTGAGACAAAACTGTTCGTAACGCAGTATGCTCTGTCGCGCCACATCACGAGGATTGAAAAGGCGGGATATATTCGCCGTGCCTACCTGTCGGACGGCCGGCGCAGGCAAGTGTTGTTTGTGACGGACAAAGGTCGTGGTTTGCATGACCGTATTTGGCCCGCCTATATGGAGGCGATGCAGACTGAACTGTCGCCTTTGATGAGCTGCGATGAAGCGTATGAGTTGGCATATATGATGCTGCGGATGTTGCCCCGCGATGGACCGGAAGAGTGAACCGCGGGGCATAAGCTTAGAATTCAATCGTTGCGATGACTGAGATCGTACGACCTGGCTCATCAAGTGTCGTGAGGCTAGAGTAGAGATCGCCATAATCGCTGCCGTAAGTGGCGCGGTCTGCATAATCTACATCAAACAGATTGTTGATTTCAGCACGGATTGTCATGTTAACGAGGCTTGTTGGCGGTGTGTATTCCGCAAAGACGTTCACAACTGTATAGGCCGGTGCTTCAACTGTGTAAGCGACGCCCGTGTCGTAAGCGAGCGCTGCATCGATGCTACCACCGATAAGCAGATTTGCGTTTGGCAGTTCTTGTTGAACTTCCAAAGCAATAATGTCGCCCAACGGCATGCCGTAGTCGAGCAAGTAGTAGCTCGCAACCAGTTCGCCATCAATCAGGCCTTCAGAGCGCGTGAAGGAAGCGCGCGCGAAACCACTGCCCCAATCGTATGTGCTGCTGAGGTTGAAGCCACGCGTTTCAAAGTCGATGTTACCATCATCGCTCCGTGCGTCTGTGATCTGAGTTTTGAACAATTCTGCACCTAGCGTCCAATCACCTGCGGCGTAATCAGCCCCCAGAATGAAGTTTTCAGACCGCGCCGTTTCCAAACCGCTGTAGTCCCAGTCATAGGTTGGGCTGTAGGCAGCGCGGTCCCAAAGGTCGTAGTTATCTGCAAGTTGAATACCGCCAAAGACGTTTGAATAGCCAGCGTTCACAGTCAGACCCGGGGCCACTTCATACACGGCAGATGCGTTGCTGCTGAGACCTGAGACGCTGTCTTCGTAGTCATCATACGCGCCAGAGAAATCTTGCCAATCAGCGCGCAGGCCACCGGATAATTTCAAACGCTCAGTTGGTTCAACACGGGCTTGTACGAAGAGACCAAAGTTGGTTTTTTCTTCTTCAGCTTCAAAAGTGGTGCCATCTTTGTAGTTGCTGGTTTGGTTGATGAAGTCCGCTCCAACAGTCAAAGTGCTGACATCAGAGAAGTGGAATACGTTTTGCACTTTTGCATTGAGCGTGCGGGTTGTCCCTTGGCTGTCTTCGTAATTGGGCGCATCAACCGTGTTTTCAGAAAAGCCGATGGATGCAGAAGGATCCCACATGCCGCCGCCATTGGTATTTTCATACTGCAAGGCGATCGTTGTACGTGTGGTGTCGTACTGAATTAAGTCACTGCCCGTGTAACCGAAGTTTGCTTTCGGGTTGCGCAACCCAGAATCGCTTGCTTTTTGCGCGGAGAACTCTACGCGGTGGCCCGCATCGGATTCATGCGCGAGTTTCACCAGGGCACTTTGAAGATCGGTTTCTGTCCCAAGCTCTTCTGCGCCGCTGCCGTCTGTGTAGTTATCGCCAGATGCGCGTTTGAAATACCCGAGCGCCTCATAGCCATCTTTGCGCGCAGCAACGGTGGTCGCGATTGTCGCCGTGCCGCCATTATCGCTAAAGCTTATGCGGGTGTTACCACCGAAATTGTCTCCATCTTCAAGGATATCGGCAACGTCCACAGTTTCCATAACAACAGCGCCGGCCACCGCATTTGGCCCAGCATCAGCAGCTGCAACACCAGGATCAACACGCACTGACTTCATCAAGCCAGGATCAAAAGCGTTTGAGCTTGCGTGGTGGAATACGCGGTTATTTTGAGACACACCGTCGACCGTCACAGCAAGGTTTAGCATATCGACGCCGTTAACGAAAATCTTTTGTGCAATAGGGATACCGCCACCAACTGAAACAGAAGAAAGGCCTGCGAAGAGATCTTTCAAGTCACCCATAGCTGCGCGCTCAAGTTCAGCTTCAGACACATAAACGGATGCTGCGTGATCCGCAGCATCGCCCAATGGATCGGCGCGCTGCACCTCAATTGGGTCAAGGGACACAACGTTTTGCGCGAACGCAGTCGTCGCCGCACAGATTGATAGAGCCGTGCTGCACAGCAAACGCGCAGCAGAATTGGATTTGTATGCCATGATACACCCTTCCAAATAGATTGAATTTTGCTGGAGTGGTGCCTCTGGCTTGCCTGTCAGGCGAGGTTTTAGTAGGCGTGCGGACCTTTGCATGCAAGTGCATGTCATTAATTTTTTACGCATATCACGTAAATGCAACACATTTAGAGCGGGCCGTGATGCGCAACAAAAAACTGTTCTCCTTGAGCGTGTATTTGGACATCGGTGTTGTAAAGATCCGACAACGATGAGGCGTGTGCCACGTCTCGTGTTGGGCCTGAAAACGCGACCTGTCCATTTTTCAAAGCGACGATGTGGTCTGCCCAAGACATTGCGAAATTGAGATCGTGCAACACGATGACGATGCTTTTCCCATGTTGGGCGGACATTTGTTTTAAATGCGCCATCAATGCGCGTGCGTGACGCAAGTCTAAGTTGTTGAGCGGCTCGTCCAACAGGACCCAATCCGTGTCCTGAACAAATCCCATCGCCACAAAAGCACGTTGCCGTTGCCCTCCTGACAGCTCATCGACAAACCGGTGAGCAAGAGGTTCAAGATCAAATTGGCTTAGCGCTTCGTCTATTTTATCCACGTCTATCTGTGTGGGACGACCGTGGTTGTGCGGCCAGCGGCCAAACCCGATCAGATCTCGCACGCGCAAGCGGCTGGCAACGCCGACGTGTTGGCTAACGATGGCCATTTTGTGTGCCAAAATACGGGGGTCGGTTTGTGTGACATCAAGTCCATCAATCTCAACGGTGCCCGTCGTCGCAGTGGCTTGCCGCGCAATGATGTTCAAAAGGGATGATTTTCCAGCGCCATTTGGCCCGATCAATGCGGTGACCTTACCCTTAGGTAAAGCCGTGGTAACATCCGAAATAATAGGCGTATCGCCAATTTTATAACTGACATGCTCAATAGAGATCATAGGGTTTTTCCTCGTGCCAGAAGAATAAGGAATAGCAACCCACCACCAAATTCGATGGCCACCGAAAGGGTTGATTGAAGGCGCATGATGCGTTCGAAATAGGTCTGCCCAACAACCAAAACCAGAGCTGAAATGAGAGCGGCTGCGGGTAAGATTAACGCATGTCGGTGGCTTTTCATCAAACTGTGCGCGAGGGTCGAAACCAATAAACCTAGAAAGGTGATCGGCCCAACGAGAGCGGTCGACACCGATACCAGCGCAGCGATGACGCACAATGTGGTGAATTGGAACCGGTCGTAATTGATACCCAATCCACGTGCCGTATCACGGCCAAGGGCAACAACATCCAGAACGGCACAGTGGCGCGCCAGCCAAATGCCGATCATGACAAGGACCACGACGGACGCGATCAATTCAATGCCGTTGATCGCGCTAAATTGAGCGAACATTGCGCCTTGGATATAGGAGAATTCAGATGGGTTGATCATCCGTTGGAGAAAGGCTGAAATTGCTCGGAACATCAGTCCGAACACGACCCCAACAAGGATCATCAAGTGGATATCTTTTCGACTGCGTCGCAGGATCATTCCAAACAGAGCAACTGCTGCGACGACCATCACCAAAGTATTTGCAGCAAACAAAGTGAGATCGGAAAGCCCAGCGTACCCAACCCCGCCTAAACTAAAAACGAAACTGGTTTGCACCAACAAAAACAAGGCATCAAACCCCATGATCGAGGGGGTCAAAATGCGATTTCCCGAGAGCGTTTGGAAGAGAACAGTCGCCAAACCTATCGAGATGCCAACTGATATCAGGGCCACTAATTTGACGCTACGAAGCTCTAGAATGAACCAGATACGCCCTGTTAATCCCCATGTTAGAAACACGCCAGAGGCCAAAGCAAGGCAGATGAAAAGAACGATGAGCCGTTTATCAAACATGTGACCGCCGCCCTAGCAAGAGCCACAAAAACACAGCTGCGCCCAAGATGCCGAAAACCGTGCCCGCTGGGATTTCATATGGAAAGCGCGCAACGCGTCCGATAATGTCGGATAGCAGAACGCAACCAGCCCCAAGCCCCGCCACAACTGGCAGGCTTTGACGTAGGTTGTCCCCCATGATCCGTGAGACAATGTTGGGCACAACCAACCCGACAAATGGCAGCATTCCGACGGTCACAACAACCAGCGCTGACACCAAGGCAACCGTCGAAACACCGAGGGCAAGCACATAGCCATACCGCAGGCCGAGCGCGCGGCTTGTATCGCGTCCAAGCCCTGCTACGGTGAATTGATCTGCAGAGAAATAAGCGAGCAAGGTTAGTCCGCCGGCCAACCAAAGCAGTTCATATCGGCCTGCCAAAACGCCTGAGAATTCACCGCTCATCCAAACGCCAATATACTGAATGAGATCGGCCTGATAGGCGATGAAGGTTGCCCCCGCGCCAAGAATCCCGCCGTAAATCAAGCCAACAATAGGGATCATTAGCGGGCGTTGGGGAGGTAATTTACGCACCAAGAAAACGAAGCCTAAGACTCCCAATAGTGCCGTGAGGGCGGCGACCGCCATCTTGGCAAAAATGGGCCACTGTGGTGCGAATACAGTGACCAAGAGTAATCCCAGCATCGCAGATTCTGTCGTGCCGGTCGTGCCCGGTTCAACAAACTTATTGCGCACCAAAAGCTGCATAATGACCCCTGATACGGCTATGCTGGCGCCGCTCAAAAGAGCCGCAAAAGTGCGAGGGCCGCGGCTTATCAATAGGAGCTGCATTTCACTTGGATTCAACCAAAGGCCAGAAAATGTCATGTCTCCTACGCCAACGAAAATGCTCACCCCAGATAGGATGAGCAACGTTGCGATAGTCCAAGCATAAGGGCGTGTCTTATGCACCGCCGCCGAAACCTGTGATGAAGGTATCAAACGTATGCATCATCGACTGATATCCACCGCCTGCGATGTAAACATTTGCGGAATTCAGGTAGATAACGTTCCCATTTTGCCATGCTGTGGTGCCCGCAACCAATGCGTTGTCCAATGTCACGGATGCGGCGTCGCCGTCTTGACCGATGGCCGCTGCGCGATCGATCACGATCAACCAGTCAGGATTTGCTTTCGCGATGAACTCAAACGAAATCGCTTCACCGTGGGTTTGCTCATCAACACCCTCGACGGCTTCAGGCAAATCGAGAACGTCGTGAATCCAGCCGAAACGAGACCCCGCGCCATAGGCGGAAACCTTTGGGCCGTTGGTCATCACGATCAGGCCGTTCCCTTTATTCGCGGCGGCGGCTTTGGCTGCGGCTGCTTTGGTACGAAACTCATTGGCAAGATGCATGGCCGTGTCTTCGGTGCCGGTCAATGTGCCAAAGGCGGCCAGACGGGATAGGGATTGCTCCATGAGAGTTGAGTTTTCGTCCGCCCAAATCGTCATATCAATCGTGGGTGCGATCTTGGAGAGAGGCTCAACTTGGCGCGAAGATCTGCCGCCAGCAATGATCAAATCAACTCCTAGGTTTGCGAGGCCTTCAAAGTCTGGTTCAAACAAAGATCCCACAGAAACGGCATTGTCAGCAACATGATCGAGGTAGTCGACATAATGGGGCGTTGAGATCCCTGCGATGTCAACACCCAGCGCATCTAGCGTGTCCACAGCAGCCATATCTAGAACCGCAATAGATGCAGGCGACGTCGCGACAGATACATCGCCAGCGTAAGTTGCGATGGGGGTGTCGGAAAAAGCGGGTGATGACAATGATACTGCGGCGACAAGTGCAGTTAATTTGAATGCAATAGACATAAGGGGCCCTCTGAGGATTTGCGTATGAGGGCTGGCGAGAGGCTTGCATCATTTTGATCGGATATATTTCGTCATAAGCGAGTCGTAAAGCATAATCTGACTTAAATAGTAAGGATATATTTTCATCTCTCCTTCTCAATCTTGACAGTTTACATAGGATACCCTAGCTCGTACTCACCTCGTCTGAGGCACAGCCCGCCAGATTTCTCGGCCAGCCAAATTTTGCTCTGACATGTGTCGGGGATATCACAGCGCAGCAATAGATACGCTGCAGCAGGCAAAGGGGCTCGAGCATGGCATGTCATTCTAATTTTTTATCGTGTGGTGGCGCTCCCCAGCGTTCATCTCTCGGGGCCTGTGATCCGGATCGGCCACTTGCCGCCCCGATAGACCTCGCAATGTTGACTTATCTGTCTGTTGGAGGCCAGCCATGTTAGCCGCACTTCACGCCTTCTGGGACCAATCATGGTCTGGCGCAGTTGGCTTTTTGGCCAATGGCGGTCCCTCGATTTGGGCCATTGCAGGGTTATCTGTGATCACTGTGAGCTTGATACTCTGGAAGACGTATCGGCTGATCGTCCTTGGTGCGTGGTCCGGTGGGGGCCGCGTCAATCGTGCTGTCGCTCTTTGGTCGCAAGGTCAAGAGATCCAAGCCGCACAAACGCTGGCAAGCCGCAAGACAATCCGCGCAGTCCTGATCCGAGCCGCGATGGAAGCTCGCCTAGATGACAGTCTTGATCACGCCGCAGCACAAGCTGAAACTGGGCGAGTGGCCCGCGAGCAGCTGGCGCGCGCAAAATCGGGTCTTCGCCCACTTGAATTGATCGCGACCATCGCGCCACTGTTGGGACTACTTGGAACGGTTCTTGGTATGATAGCTGCATTTCAGGCCTTACAGGAGGCGGGATCTCGCGCTGATCCGGCGGATCTTGCAGGCGGAATATGGGAAGCTTTATTGACCACTGCAGCTGGCATGGCGGTCGCCATTCCGGCCTCAATGGCATTGACTTGGTTTGAAAGTATTATTGACCGCCTTCGCCTTCAGATGGAGAGCGCTGCGACGATTATATTTTTGCGCCCAACGTCACCGAAGCAGTCACACCAAGCCGCAACCAAGACCGAGTAAGGGGCTAAGTGCATGGATTTTTCGCAACCCCGAAAAGCACGCAAACCGAGCCTGACGCCCATGATCGATGTTGTGTTTTTGTTGCTGGTGTTTTTCATGCTCGCCTCAAGGTTTGGAGCGGACATGCATATCCCAATGCAGATTTCAGGCGCTGGCACGGGATACTCTGGTCCGCCTCGTTTGGTCGATGTTCGGCCAGAAACGCTGTCGGTCAACGGCATCTCTGTGTCCGAGGACGGGATGATAACAGCGCTCAAGGGGCTCATTGATACGGCTGATGACATTGTCATCATCCGGCCGCGCGAAGCAGCTTCATTGCAGCGGGTTGTGACCGTCATGGGCTTATTGGGAGACGCGGGATTTTCTCGCGTTGTTTTGGTCAAGTGATGCAGTTTATTGACCCCGAGCGGCGCACACCCCCTGAATCAATAGTGCCAATGATCAATGTTGTCTTCTTGCTGTTGATCTTTTTTCTGATGACAGCGCAAATCGCGCCACCTGAACCTTTTCCGGTGGCGCCACCTTCTGCGGTTTCGGACAGCCAGGCCGATGGAGACCTCATCTTATATGTCAACGCAGATGGGTTGATTGCATTTCAGGACATCGAAGGCGAAGACACCGCACTACTTACACTTCAGCACGCATTAGATCGCCACTGTAAAGTCGAAAGCTGTGCCAGCGCGACGCCGCCCGTGTTGCTCCGTGCAGATGGGGACGTGTCAGCTGAGACAATTGCGGCGCTGTTGCCCAAGCTCGGCAGTGCTGGGTTTACAGCTGTTCAGCTCATCACGGCCTTGGACTAAGGGGCCTACCTTCAGGCGGCCTTGTTCTTTGCCTTTTGGTGTTCATCTTCTTTGAGGCCAATTTTCCAATATCCGGAAATATACATGTCCGATTTTGGCAACCTGCGGCGATTGACCAACTCTTCTCGAAGGGTCTTGATCATAGCACTTTCACCGGCAATGCAAGTCTGCACGGATCCTAGAAAGTCGGGAAGAGCTTTTATTTTTTCGACACTCTGCACCGACGGTTGATGTGGTGATGGCTGGATGATCCAGTCGATCGTCACGCCAACAGGTGCATCGATTACTTGTTGATCTTCAGGCGAGGTGATTTCAATAAATGCCAGTCCTTTAGCGTCTCGCGGCATGGCTTCAAGCGTGGCGGCGACCACGGCAAGCGCCGACATATCCGCCGCCAAAACATATGCGTCGGCAAAGAAGCTCTGGAGTTTGACTGTGCCAGCCCTAAGTGGCCCTAGTGCGCTTGTGGGATATGCTGCGCCTGCAGGGGTGCTCCGCAAAAGAGGTTGCGGGCCTTCGGCATTATATGGTGTTGGGGTGATTGCGTTCATGCTGCACCGCCTTTCATGTTTAAATAATCATTCCAATCTTGTCCTTGCGGGGCTGGGAGTAGAGATACAGCCCAGCCCAATGCGCTTGCTCTTTGTGCCAATGCCTGCGCAGCCCTAAGCCCAGCGCCTTTGTCGTCACTGTCGGATGCAATAATCATGTCGTGCGGTTGTGCTGGCAGGGATAGCGCCTGCATTCCTGACGTGGAAAGTGCCGCCCAGAGCGTAGCTCCCTGCAACAACGCCAATGCTATCAAAGGAGCGGCATCAAACTGCGACAGGTCCAGTGCGAATGCCGCGATGTAGGCGGCCGGGCACCCCGGAATGCGCGACCTCTTAAGTGACGGCCGATGACCGCAGCTTATAGCTGTCAAACCGCTGCCATAGTTCAGTGAGATCCAGCATATCCCCAGATTCTCGTGCCTGATCGAGGGCCATCGCGCAAATCCCTGCTTCCAGCGCGTCAACAACCGAAACGGGCAGATGGTCCGTTTCTTTTCGCAAATAGGCCGCAAGGTCTCGGCCCATTTTCGCGTCGGCACCGTAGTGGTCTGTCAGGCCATCAGGGCCCTTGGAATAATCCTTATCAAGCAGGCATTTGCCGGATGGGGATGCTGTCACGCGCATGACACCCCGCTGGAAATCACCTTCAGCCGTGCCTTTGGTGCCCGCGACGAGAAAACGGCGGTGCTGATCAGGGATGTTGAGGTTTGTATGGAATGTCATCGAGACGCCATTCTCATAGGAAATCAGGGCCGTTTGGTGATCGATGATATCAGCTTCAGCATTGAATGGGTCGTCGTTACTTTCCCAACGCGACTTTTTTAAATGAAGAATTTCCATATCCGAATTGTTGGCGGGCGCGTTCTCACAGAGGAAAGAACGTCGTCCCCCAAAGCTCGCGACCTTGCGGGGGCGCGAACGGGTAATCATGTTGTAAAGATCCAGATCGTGAACGCATTTTTCCACCATGAAGCCACCGGAATAGTGAACAAAACGGCGCCAATCTCGCATAAAGAATGCTCCATGAGCGGGCTCGATATGCTCGTTGGCTTCGAGAGAAACCACATCGCCGAGTTGTCCAGCCTCAAGTGCTTTGCGCAAATCCACCATTTGAGGTGCATATCGCAACACAAGGCCCACGAGGATCTGATCAGACCCGTATTCCTTGAGCAGCTCAGCAATTTTCCAAGTTTGCTCAAGCGTTGAAACGACAGGCTTCTCCGCAAACACCCGCACACCAGCATCTAGACCCATTCGGATCTGATCGAGGTGGACATGATTAGGTGATCCGACAAAGAACAGATCCGGTTTCGACTCTGCCAACATCGTTTCAATTGAATCGAACTGCGGAATGTCGCGATCACTCTCAAGCTCGCTGTGCAAACACGGTTGCGGATCGAAGTACCCGACATACTCAATCTCGGGCATCGCTTTTTTCATGTATTTGAGCACTTTTATTGATCGCAGACCAACGCCGGAAACAGCTACTTTCATTGTTCTTCTTGTCCTATTAAGAGATTTTGCACAGGGCCTTGCCGCTCTTCGTAAAGAGGTGGGCGTGTGCGACGTCGTATTTCAGCCAAATGCATCCTGTGTCAGGAAGATCCCGTAATCCGTCGAATGATGCGATCACCCGCGTGCCGTCCTTGAGGTTCGCGTGGATCAAGGAATTGCCACCGAGGCGTTCAACCAGCCGGACATCTGCCTCTAGTCCGTTTCCTGGCTCGCAAAGCTCAAAAAATTCCGGTCTCACACCGAGTTCGAGCTTGTCGTTGATGTTGACACCTTCGGGCCGCACCGGAATGATCGATTGTGTTCCGCTCGCAGTCTCAATGGCAATATGTTTCCCGACAGCCGTGACATCGACCGGGATAAAATTCATGCCGGGCTGTCCTATGAAGCCTGCGACAAACTTTGAGTTCGGGTAATGATAGAGGTCCATTGGAGAACCGAACTGCTCCACAACCCCATCACGCAGCACAACGATCCGATCCGCCATGGTCATCGCTTCCACTTGGTCATGTGTCACGTAGATCATTGTGGTCTTGAGGTCCTTGTGCAGCTCCGAAAGCTCCACGCGCATCTGGCCACGCAAAGAAGCGTCTAGATTGGACAAGGGCTCATCTAAGAGGAAGACTTCTGGGTTTCGGACGATTGCACGACCGATAGCAACGCGCTGGCGTTGACCGCCCGACAGCGTGCCGGGTTTATACTGCAGCCGCTTGCCGAGATCGAGGATGCGAGCCGCATTGGCCACGGCCTTCTCGATTTCCTCTTTGGACTTCTTCTGTAGGCGTAATGGGAAAGCGATATTCTCATAAACGCTGAGGTGCGGGTAGAGAGCGTAGGACTGGAAGACCATCGCGATGCCGCGCTCCACCGGCTCAAGACCGGTGACGTCGCGCCCACCAATATGCAGCGTGCCGTCAGAAATATCCTCTAAACCGGCAATCAGCTTCAAGAGTGTACTTTTGCCACAGCCGGATGGGCCCACAAAGACAACGAACTCGCCATCCTCAATTTCCAATGAAATATTCTTGAGAACTTCTGTCGTACCATATGATTTACAGATTGAATTGAGTGTCAGACCGGACATATCAAAGTCCCTCTTTTCGTGTTTCAGCATTGATAGGCGCTGGTATTTCTTGAGTTTTTGAGACGAATTGTTCCGGTTCCAAAAAGCTCTTCATGGCAATGCGTCCGGCAAGCAGGCTCATTGATGCAATGGGCTTGGCAACAATTTCTGGCGATGGCAGGGCAATCTCGAAATGCGCGTCTTTCGATGCGATTCCGAGCTTTTTGACTTCAACCTTGTCGGCAAGCATTTCCAATAGGTCTTCTGGCATACACGAACCGATGTAGACCGTGTCAAAATCCACGACTGCGATACACAACTCGAGTGCGCGTGAAATAGCCGATGAGGCCTGCGTCATCCATTCATTAAGGTTTTGGTGCTTTGCGTTTGTAAGTGCGTCAACACCTTGCCATAAAGACCAGTCGGGCAAATCTAGTGCTGCAAGCAACGCTGTTTCGGTTGGGCGAAACGGCCCGTCTTCAAAGAACTTCCCTAGCTCACCTGCATTGCCTGTTGCCCCGCCCAAGATGCGGCCGTCGCAGATAATACCACCGCCGATGCCACTTCCCAAAAGCAGCCCGATGAAATTTCGGTTGAAAGGCGACCCTATCAGACTGGCTGCGAATGCGCGCCCATCGTTGACCAAAGAGACCGGTAGCCCGATGAACTCCGATAGCTCGCCGTGCAGATTAATCCTTGACCAACCCAGTGGGTCGGAGCGCCCCACAATACGTTTGCCGGGTTCAAGGAAGTACCCTTGAACAAGGACCGCAGCCGCCACGATCCGGCCTGCGGGTGGATTATTCTTGATGAGATCTGCAATTGCATGACGCACCCCATCAAGCTGTTCTTGAGCATTAGGATATGGCTTTGTGATGCTGTTGCGGGCGATCCGTCGTCCAGAAAAATCTGTCAGATCGACAATACTGCATCCTTCTGCCACTGTGATGCCGAGGGTCAAGAGCGCTCCCGACCGTACGGACATCAGCCGCGGTGGCTTTCCTCGTCCTCCCGAAAGCTCCTCCACTTCATTGATGATCCCCAGATCGACCAGCGGATTAATGGCCCGCATCATTGTTTGCGGGGAAAAACCCAAGGTCTCTGCGACGTCGATGCGTCGGACGTTCTGGTTGCGCGACAGCACATCGAGGATTCCGCGCTGGTTTTTCGTCAGATCGAGTGTGGGGCAGTCGAGAATATCGATCAGTTTTAATCCGCTCATCCTTTCACACCCCCGCCGACAAAACCTTGCAGGATGTAGCGCTGCGTTAGCATGTAGATCAAAATCAGGGGTACGGTTGAGATCACCGAACCAGCCATAAGAAGCGTCCAGGAAGCCTCATATTGGTTGACAAAGGACATCAGACCCAATGGCACTGTGAACTTTTCCGGTGAATTCAAAAAAAGCAGCGGCCGCAGCAACTCGTTCCAGTTGTTGATGAAAGCGATCACGAACACGGACACAAGAGCGGGCTGTGCGAGTGGTAAATACACCTTATAGAAAATTTGAAAGGGTGAAGCCCCATCAACATAGGCGGCATCCGCGTAGTCACTTGGCAAACTCGCAAAATACTCCCGCAACATGAACGTTCCGAAGGCACCGACGAGGAAGGACGGAACAATCAACGACGCGAACGTATCAATCCAACCGATCCAACGCATCATCAAGAATTCCGGCATGATCGTCACCTCTGTTGGAACGAAGGCTGTTGCCAGAACAATCGCAAAGAGCACGTTCTTGCCCGGCAATTCGAGGCGGGCAAATGCATAGCCCGCGAGAGATGTGGTGAAGACCTGACCGATCGAGGCCATGAAGGCGACCCATGTGGAATTCAGAAAGAAAGACACAAAGCTCCGCTCCGTCCAGACTGTCGCATAGTTTGCAAATGGCGTGTCAGAAAAGAGCATCGACGGGACAAAGCTGGGGGGGATCTTGAAGACGTCCGACGGCTCTTTGAAACTGGTGATCAACATCCACATAAAGGGCGCCAACGTGACGAGTGAATATACTGCCAGCACCGAGTAAAGAAGAAACAGCGTTCCATTTTTACGACTGTATCTGGCCAAATTAAAGTTATTCATGGACCCATTTCCTCCGGAAATAGAAGCTGACCAGTGTCAAGAAGCCCAGAATGACGCACATGATATAGGACAGTGCCGCCGCATACCCGACCTCGAAATCGACAAAGGCTTTCTGATAGACAAAGAATGCCAGTGTCGTAGATGCTCTGTTTGGACCACCGTTTGTCAAAGCGTATGTGATCTCGAAAGTCTGCGTTGAGCGGACAAGCGCGATGATCAACACGAAGAACAGGCTGCGTGTAAGAAGCGGGACGGTGACTTTGCGGAAGCGTGCAATGGGCCCTGCTCCGTCGACGCGCGCGGCCTGATAAAGGGTCGGATCAATCGTTTGAAGCCCAGCAAGCAGCAAGATCATGTAAAACCCCACGTCTTTCCAGATCGAGACCAGTGCCACCGCGGGAAGCGCCCAGGCTGGGTCGGCGAGCCAAGCAGGCGGATTTTCGACACCGAGCGCAATCAGAAGGTTGTTCAGGACCCCGAACCTTGTCGAGAAGATCCAACGCCAAGCCAGCGCGATCGCAACCGTTGCGGTAATGTAGGGCACGAAGAACGCACCGCGAAAGAACGCTGAGCTGCGTAGGCCATTGTTCAAAACAACCGCGAGTACAAGCGCGAGAGCAAGAGAGCCAGCAACATAAATGACCGAAAAAATAGCCGAGTTTACAAAAACATCGAGCGAAATACTTGAGGTGAAGATATGCGCGTAGTTTTTCCAACCGACGAAGACGGCTTTGTCGAACACTTTCCACTCGTAAAAGGACAAGGCAAAGGACCAAATGATCGGGATAAGTCTGAAAATCAGCGTTCCCACAATCGTTGGCAATAGAAATACGAGCGCCGTGATTACTATTCTTCGACGGTTCTGCATATCGCAACTCCGGTTCAGGGGAATGGTCGGGCGCTTGCGCCCGACCATTCTGTTTACTGGCGTGAAAGAACGTCGTTACCGAATTCGACGAATGCTGTGACCGCGTCATCCAGTGTCTTGCGACCGTTGAAAACCTCGTCAAGTTCGCCGTTCATGCCGCCGGACCCAGAGGCCGCATAGCCGCGCCATGCGCTCCAACCTGGGGAAAAGCCTGCATAGATAGTGGATGCGCCGATATCGAGCAGCACACCCTTGTTTGCTGGGAGCTGATCCGTTTCGAGCCATTCTTCGCTTTCCGCGACAGGAATATAGGCCGGCACCTTACCGCCAAGGAAATCATCCGCTTCGACACCCTCGCCAGCGAGGGCTTGAATGAGCTCCCAGGCCAGTTCGGGATGTTCGGATGTGGCAGAAACGGCCAACATATCCGCCCAAGCGTATGAGGCGACTGTTTCGTCCGTTGCATCTGGACCGCGTGGAACTTCTGCGATGCCCCATTGGAACTGATCGCCGACAATCTCGCGACTATTTGCGATATTCCAGGAACCGTCGACCCACATCGCTGCCATGCCTAGTGGAAAAATATCTTGTTGGCGGATACCTTCCATATCTTGCGGCTTGGGTGCGACACCCTCAACATTTACCAAATCGGTCAGGAACTGCAGCGCATTGATGGCTTCTTCATTCAGCTCCAATGCCGAAAGATCGTCATTGAGATACCGCCCGCCATTGCGGAAAACCCAAGGCTCGATATGCGCGTAGCGGCCATAGAGGGAAAAGCCAAAGATTTCCGGACGCCCATCATCATTTTCATCGATCGTCAGCGCGTGCGCGGCCTTTAAAAAATCATCCCAAGTCCAATCAGCATTAGGAACTTCAATTCCAGCAGCTTCGAACATGTCTATGTTGTAGAAGAGCACAGGAGCGACCCAGTTCTGTGGGAAGGCGACACGTTTGCCGTTCACAACACCAACGCTTGCCGCTCCTTCGTAGTAGTTTGTCCATTCATCGTCGGAGACCAAAGACGACAGGTCGAGTAGATTTTCGGCCTGAGCCCATTCCTGCACGAATCCAGATGACATCATCATGACGTCAGGAAGATCGCCTGAGGCTGCTTGAGCAGTCAATTTGGGCCAGTAGCCGCCATTTGAAGGGATCGCCTGCGCTTTAACGATCACACCGGGGTGCGATTCTTCAAACGCCTCGATTGTCGACTGCTCCACTTCAAGCTGTGAAGGGTCCCAAGACATATACTGCAATACGATGTCCTGAGCCAACAACGGCGATGCCGTAACGCACAACATTAGTGCTGTCGTAAGTTTGAATTTTTGCATGCTTTCTCCATCCACAAAGTTTTATTCCTACATGGAAGTTATTTATTGGCTGCTCATGACGAGTTAATGAAGATCTGATGAAAAGCTCAATTTTCGTCTCGGGGAAATAGTAACTTTTCCGGCAATCAAGAAAGGTCTGGGGCGTCACACAACGTCGGCTTCGTCCGGAGGCTGTGCGAAAACTCGGCGAGCGTGAAATTCCAAAGAATCCCGTCCCTGCAGCAGCTCGTTCATCTGCATACCTGAGAACAAATTTTTGCAATACTCAGCATGTGGGGGAATCGTTCTCGTGGATTTGGCCCGGGAGGCGTTTTTACACAGCCTCTTTGCACACCGGACCTTATGACTGTTCCAAAAACATGACTGTTCCAAAAACGGCCCTTTGCACCAGTGACACAAACGTAGGGCCTTGGCCGAATTTAGACCAAAGTTGCCGCCCACTTGGTCCTCATGGGACGAGCATAGTGCGGACAAATTTGAGTTTCGGTGCCCTTGCGCCAATGTCGGCTAAGCTGATTAGGTAATCATGTTTTGATTCAGCGCTAAGGCACTTGCTGTCTGATTGAGCTGTTCCACATCCCCTGCATGCCTTTTCTGAAGCATTGACATATATCGCTCGATCATATCTTTCATGATCGTTTTACCTTCGGGTTGACGCTCAAGACCAAACACAAAAGATGGGAAATCAAGTTTTTCCTGAATCGCCCAGATATCCTCGTGCTGATCGGAAGGATGCTTGCTGGGTCCCTGACAGCAAGCCAGCCAAGCGGAACCATAGCACCTGCTTTGATCCTGGTTCGCAGGTGTACGATGGCATTTATCCTGATCTCAGCACGGGTGTCGATAGTCGTCCCGTTGAAGATCGTTGCTGCTGTGGCAATGAAGACTTCATCCTCAATAATGCAGCCATTTCAAACAGCACGCGCGCCAATCAATACGTTTTGGCCAATCGTCAGCGGACATGTGTAATGCATCGGTGATATATATGGCAAGGCGTCAGTCTCAACGTTCACCTCTGACATAGCTGGCACCTAAGGCGGCGGGAAGTTTTGCGTTGCGACCTGCAATCAATAGGACAAGCATCACTGCCGCAAAGGGAAGCATTTGTACGATATCCGTCGGTATATCTACTCCAGCAACTTGTAGGGCTGTCGCGGCTGACAGACACGTTCCAAAAAGCACCGCACCAAAGAGCACCCAAAGAGGGCGTCCGCGTGCGAGCATGGCGAGCACAATCCCCATAAACCCGTTGCCGTGCGTCATAAATGGTACGAAAACGCCCGCACCAACAATGGACATAAACGCACCGCCCAAGCCGACCAAAGCGCCACACCCGAGAACGGCATAGCTGCGGATTGCCAACACGTTTTGACCGGCAGAATCCAATGCTGCGGGTTTGTCGCCTGCGGCCTGAAGAGCAAGGCCGAAATGGGTGCGGTGGTAGATGTAAAACAGGATCGGCACCAATGCGATTGCCAAGTAAACTAAGGGTTCACGGTCAAAAAGCGCGGATCCGATGATCGGAATGTCCGCTAAAAATGGAATGCGCCATGTCGTAACATCAGGCAGACGCGGGTAAAGGCGGCTGAATTTTACATGGTGTAACAGGGCCGTGGCCCCTTCGGCTCCCAGTGTCAGCGCGATGCCGATGACGATCTGGTTGAGCCCCATCCGCACACAAAAAATCACCATCATCGACGAAACAAGCATCCCGCCCATAATGCCGCCTAAAATGCCAAGCCCGACACTTTCGGTTGCCCAAGCGACGTAAAATCCAAGATAGGCGCCGCCCAGCATCATGCCTTCGATGCCGACATTTAACACGCCTGCTTTTTCGGAGAGCTGTTCACCTAGGCCCGCAAACAAAAGCGGTACCCCAGCGGCAACGATGCCTGCGATCAGAGCAATAAGAAAGGTATCTGTAAACAGGGTCATGTTACGCACCTGCTTTCTGGCGTTTTGCGCCGTAATATTCAGAGATTGCCAACATCACGAGAAGAATGGCAACGGTGACGAGAGTAAAATAGTTGGGCACGCCAGTGCGCCGTGCTGCACTTTCAGCGCCAATGGATAGGACTGAAAACAGCCCCACAAAACCGATGGATGCAAAGCCATTAAACCGCGCCAAAAACACCAACGGAACGACTGCAAGCGAGTATCCTGGGTTCCAATCGGCACGAACATTTCCGTATTGCCCAAGGATCGCCACACCGCCAGACAAGCCAGCCAAACCACCTGAGATCGCAAAGACAGCAACTGTTAGCAATGGGACTGATAGCCCTGCGTGGATCGCGGCACTGGCATTGCCACCAACCACTCGCAAACGCAGACCAAATGCGGTGCGTGTCATCATATAGTGGACCAAAATGATCGCAACCAAACCAACGATCAAGCCACTTGATATGGTTGTTCCAAATAGGCTTGGCAAACGTGCATCAACCGGCAGGGTGCGGGTTTGAGGCACAGTGGTGCTTGGGTCAAGAAAGGCCAGTTTGACCAAAACAGACGCGAAAGAAATGCCCAAAAAGTTCATCATAAGCGTCGTGATGATCTCGTTCACGCCTTGATACGCCCGCAGGAATGCAGGCACCAAGGCCCAAATTGCGCCGAAGGCAGCAGACACCACCATGCCAATTAATAACCCGCACCACACAGGCATATGTGGTGCCAGCAAAGGTGTGATCGCCGCACAAAATACCGCGCCGATCAAAAATTGCGCGTCTCCGCCAAGGTTCCAAATGCCCGCGCGAAAGGCCACGATGAGTGCGGCTGCAATCAGCAAAAGTGGTCCCATCCGCGTGAGCGTTGCCTGCACGCCTGTGGGCGACATGAGCCCGCGACCGAATACATATCCATAATAAGAAAATGGGTTCACCTTCAATAACATAAGGATCATACCTGACAGGATAAATGCCGCAACAACAGGTCCTAGGCTCATCATAAATACGCGGGAAAGTGCTTTGAATTTTTGTTGTATATCTTTTGTCACTTTGGCTTCAGTCATTGTACCCGTATTCATTTTTCTGCCCCACTCATGAGTGCGCCAATCTTGTGTCGTGCCCCATTTGTATTTTCTACGATACCAACGATACGGCCCTGATCCATCACAGCAATGCGGTGACTTAAGCTTAATAGTTCATCGAGTTCAGTTGAAATTAAAAGGACGGCCGCACCGTTCTGTGCGGTTTCTCGAATACGCGTTTGGGTTGCTGCGATATTTGCGAGATCAAGCCCATACGTCGGTTTTTCAAAGATCACGGCCCGAACATCATCTGACAGCTCGCGCGCCAATAAAACCTTTTGGATATTGCCGCCTGAAAGCTTTGCAATAGGTGTGTCAATCGACGGTGTCCTGATGTCGAAGTCTTTCACTTTGGTCATAGCGTTTTCTTTGATCGCCGCAGTGTTTTCCAACCCTCTTTGCCAATATGGAACCTTGCCTATTTCCTTCAAAAGCAGGTTGATCGACATCGGAAAGGTTCCAACTGTGCCTTCTCCCATGCGGTCATCAGTGACATAGCGCAATCCACACGCTCGGCGTTGGCCAATACTTTTTTGGTCGATAAAGTCACCATCCATGACGATGCGTCCATCAGAGATTTTGGTTTGGCCGGCAAGGGTTTTGGCCAATTGTTTTTGACCGTTTCCGTCGATGCCTGCGATACCAAAGACCTCGCCGGGCCAAACTTTGAATTCGATATTGGACAAAGGCACACGCCCGCTCTCGTCATAGAGTGCAAGTACTTCCAGCCTAGGTTTGACTGTACGATCTATTGTATCGATCTGAGGAGGGGATGTCTTTTCATCGCCAGTATCTTGCGCGTCAAACATCAAACGCACCACTTGTGCGGTGGCGTCTTCTGGCGCGAGACCATGCAATGCATCTGGGGTCAGGCCGCCGACTTTTTTGCCGAGCCTAAGTACAGTAATGCGGTCTCCATATGCCACGGCTTCGTTGAGCTTATGGGTGATAAACACCACTGCCATGCCTTCGGCGGCAAGGCGGCGCATCAATTCACCCAGCCGTGCTGCGTCATTTGGGGTGAGCATTGCTGTGGCTTCATCAAGAATAAGAAGCCGTGCTCCACGCATCAAAGCGCGCGTAATTTCTGCCTGTTGTCGTTCGCCAAGTGACAAATCTTCGGTCACACTCATTGGGTCTAAGGTTACGCCAATACGCTGTGCCGCGGCGTTCATTTCTTTGGCCGTGCCGTCGCGATCGGGCTTGCGCCACCACGTCCGGCCAAGCGTTGCATTTTCAACCAAGGTCAGACTTGGGACGAGCATTGAGTGCTGGAATACGGTGCTAATCCCGATGTCCAGCGCCGTTGCTGGGGATGAGATTGCTTGTTCTATTCCGTCGATCAAGATGTGGCCATCATCTGGCTGCTGTAGGCCAGACAACATAGAAACCAACGTCGATTTACCTGCACCATTTTCACCCAAAAGCACATGCACTTCACCAGCACGGATTTCCATGTCGATGGAGTCATTGGCGATAATTCCGGGGTAGCGCTTGGTGACGCCTTCTAAGGTTATAACCGGCGGAACGTCTGTTGTGGGCTGATTGGGTGTGTGACGGGCTTGAGCGTCTAACATTTTGATCTCCGGGGGCAAAATATAGGCGGACCATTGAAAAATGGTCCGCCTTGTATGTTTGGCTGGTTTAGTCGCCGGACACCAATGCGTGAACTGAATCTGCATCGAACTTTGGTTCAATCACCAACGCGCCAGAAGTGATTTCGTCTTTGATGGTCATCACGTCAGTCCAAACATCGTCTGGGATGTATGGGCTTTTCAGCAGGTCGACTGATCCATCTGCAAGCGTGATGTCATAGTTGCGCGTGCCGAAAGCATCTGCGCGGATGTCATCAATCATGGCTTCATAGACGGGAGCAAGGTTCCACAGGACCGCACTCAAAAGATACCCTTTATCGATGGGCGTTTTATCGCCAATCACGTCAATGAACATGACTTTGCCGCCATCTGCCGCTGGAGTGGTTTCAACGGCTTGCAACATTCCGAAAGACGATCCGTTGCCCTGACCAAAGATGATGTCGGCACCTGTTGCGATCAACGATTCAGTGACGCGTTTGCCGCCTGCTGCGTCAGAATATGCTGCTGGGCCGATCACAGCATAACGGATGATAAGCTCTGGGTTGGTCGCTTTTGCGCCTTCAGCAAAGGCAGCAGATTGGGCGTTCCATGAGGGCGGCTCGCCTGATGTCACAAGACCGACAGTTCCAGACCGAGACATTTTGGCGGCAAGAACGCCAGCAAGGTATGCGCCTTCATGACCTGAGGCCGTGTAATCTGCCACCGCGCCTGCAGTCAGGGCGCTGGGGCTATCCACAACGGCAACCTTGACGCCAGTTTCGGTGCCAATTTCTGGCGCAGCGGTGTTGTAACCACCAGCATGTGCAATGATCAGACCAGGCATTTCTTCCGCCAGTTCACGCAGGGTAGGGCGCACATCGCCATATCCGAGGTTTTCCGCGACGATAATCTCAACACCTTTGGCTTCACCCGCCGCCATTGCGCCATCAATACCCTGTTGGTTCCAGCCAAAATCAGTTCCTGTTTCAGGGGTCAGGATAGCCATGCTGGTAATTTCTTCGGCCAGAGCAGCGCTGCCAAGGCTTGTGACAAGCGCAAGAACTGAAATCAGCCCAGCAGCGCTTTTTGTGGTCTTGTAAGTCATGTTTAACTCCATCTGTTGACAAATCGTTTTTTTAGTTTTCGTTTCTGTCGTCATCGCTCCGCATGATGCGCAGTGAATTTTTTACCCCCGAGAGGCTCTCCCCATGTCCAAATCCGCTTTGATGTTTTCTGCCGCGCTTGTTCTCTCAACCGCGGCTGCACCGCTTTTGGCCCAAGGCCATGGGCTAACCCCTGAGCGCGGGACAGAAGGATTGTCGCCAATCGTGTTTGATATTGAAAACACTGGTGAAATATCGCTCAGCTGTGGTATGAACTTGGCGCATTGGTATTCTTTAGAACTTGGACAAATTGCCCATGGCGTGACGCTAAGAGCCACGTTTTGGTCTGACCCTGATACGGGTGCTGTGGTGTTTTTGAACCCATTAGGAGACCAGATGCCAGTCGAGCGAATTTGGTGCGGTGTGGCTGGTCGCAGTTGGGACACTCGATTCGAAATGCCCTTTAAGCGCCGCGCGGGCGAGGTTGAGGTCGATATTGTATTGGCGTGCGAAGAGGGGCCAAAAGGCGCATCTTTGGACAATATCACTGACGTTGTCTGTACGCCGCGATGAAATCTTTTGGCTCTAACACGACTCATTTGCCTCGCACGGCATGGTTGTGCGAGGCAAATGAGTGACTGTAACAGGGCGTTCAGTGGCATGGATTTCAAAGGCCTCTTTCTTCGCACAATGGGCATAATATTTGAGTGGTCACGGTCCGTTTCGATGTGAGCTGCAAGTATGAAACTTGCGTCAACCGACCATTTATATTTCGAACCATATCGCTCAACTTTAGCACGTCAATGCAACTCAACCGTTTAATGGTTGCAATGTGTCGCAAAATATAGAGTTTGGGGGTGTTGCTCAAAAAAGCACCTAAATCATGTTATTTTATTGCTTGTTTGGTGTATTTTTCAGCGAAAATTTATAACGAGGGGTGTGGCGTTCGCCTAGAATTAGGGCGCTTAAATTGTCTTTTAAAAGTTTTAAGAAGCAACCAATACTTTTTGGTTGCATTGACTTGGTTGCGAATTCTAACGTGATGTCATTGCAAGATGTTCGATCTGAATAGGTCGGTCAAATTGATCAAAGGAAACTTTGGTGTGCCTTAGCGGCCAGCCATAGGGACGTTCAGGAGACGTATAGACAGTGCAACAGACATCTAAAGACGCGGCAAAGCCCGCACATCGCTTAAAAACCGGCGCTGAATTCAAGGCCTCACTTGATGACGGACGCCAAATTTGGATCGGTGGTAAAAAGCTCGATAAAGTCGCAGATGAACCTGCATTGGCTGCTGGTATTGATCTGATTGCGGGCATGTTTGACGACCAGTTCAAACCAGAGTTTTCTGAGGCAACAACCTATATCGAGCCGAAAACGGGTGAGGTCGCCAGCCGTGCATGGCAGATCCCGACCACGCCAGAGCAGTTGGCTGATCGCCGCAAAATGATCGAATATACCAGCTTGAAAACTGCGGGTACATTTGGTCGCCCGCCGGATTTGTCGCCTGCAATCGTTGCGGGGCTTATGGCTTATCAGGATGTTTTCAAAGAGAAAAAATCCATGATCGACGGCTGCAATCCAGATTTTGCACAGAATATCGAAGCCTACATGGATTTTGGGCGCAACAACAACCTTACGGCCTCTGAAAGCCTTGCGGGCCCCCAAACGGATCGCTCGAATCCCAAGGCGGCAGAGATGGCGTTTTTACGCGTCAAAAAAGCAACGAATGACGGTATTTATGTGTCTGGCGCTAAGACCGTCGGGTCGATTGCCGCGCAAGCGAATGACATCTTTTTCACTAACCTTGGAGGTTTGACAACGACACCACCAGAGGCGTGCGTTTGGGGTGCTGTGCCGATCAACTCTGACGGCATTCGTATGATTTCTCGCGAAATGGTATCACAACCCAACTCAGATAAATTTGACCATCCGGTTTCATCTATGGGTGAAGAGGCAGATCAGTTTATCGTATTTGACAACGTCTTTGTGCCCAAAGACAAGATTTTTAACCTTGGCGATCCAGATGGGATGTCTTGGTATGGTCGGGTCACGGGGTATGCGCATTGGCACGTGTTGACGCGGATGGCGGTGAAAGCTGAGCTGTTTGTCGGCGCAGGTCACATGGTTTTGGATGTGCTTGGCACAGGAAAAATCCCTGCAGTGCAACAGATGTTGGGCGAGCTTATTCAGTACGCACAAACTTTGCGGGCGTTTGTTATCGCAGCAGAGGCCAAGGCCGCGCTGTTGCCCTCTGGCGTGATGATGCCTGATGCAGCGATGCTTACCGCTGGCCGGCTTTATTCAATCCAAGAATACCCACGCATCATTCACATTTTGCAGGAAATGTGTGGCCAAGGCCTTGTGATGCGCTTTGGGAAAAGCGCGTTTGAAAATCCAGACATTGGCCATTATCTGCACGACCTTTTGCCCGGCCACGGCGTGTCCGCGATGCAAAAAGAGCTGTTGATGAATTTCATCTGGGACATGACCTCAGGTGCATTGGCGGGGCGCGTTGCATTGTTTGAAAACGTAAATTCCACACCTGCACCACGCTTGCGCGATCGCTTGTTTAATGAAGTGAATCGCGAAGCGTTTGTTGATCAAGTTAAAACCATTTCTGGCATGGATTGGTAATCAACACACCGTTTGGGCGCGCTATCCCTTTTCTGGCGCGCCCATTTTTATTGAAGAAAAAATGATGGAAATACCAATATGATAGAGCATCCAGTCTTGGCCGGTTTTTATGCAGCGTATAATGCACATGATGCAAAAGCTGCAGTCGCGCTTTATACACTTGATGGTCGTCATGATGAAATTTCTATGGGCAAAAGTCGCAGTGGCCATGTTGATTTGCGCGAGGGACTTGATGGGTTTTTCAAAATGCTGCCTGACGTCTGTTGGACCCCTTCAAAAGTGGTGCGGTCAGCCGATTGGTTGGCCGTGAGTTATCATATGACAGGCACATTCACCGCAGGGGCAAAAGATGGATCGGCGCCGGTTGCCCATAAAATTGCTTTGGACGGGCTGCATCTTTTTAAGCTGCAAGGTGACGCGATTGAAATCACACAAGACTATTGGGACAAAGATGTCTTTCTGTCTCAAATAAGCTCAGATAGGGCATAAAATGCTGACCGAATACGAGACTTTCGATGCAACTGCGGTCGCCGAATTGGTCCGATCAGGGGATGTCAGCGCGACAGAAGTGTTTGAAGCTGCACTGGCTCGGATCGCGATCCTTGAGCCACATCTCAATACAATCGTTCATCCGCATTACGATTTGGCCAAAGCTGACATCGATGCTGGCCTACCTGATGGCCCTTTCACGGGTGTTCCGTTTCTTATTAAAAACACGGGCATTGCCGTCAAAGGTATGAAAATGTCGACGGGATCTCGGTTGTTTCAGGATCATACGGATCAAAGCGATTGTACTTTGGCTGCGCGGTATCGTGCGGCAGGGATTGTCATCCTCGGTAAATCGAACACGCCAGAATTCGCGCTCAGCTTTGCCACAGAGCCGCGCAGTCACAAACCAACGAGAAACCCTTGGAATTTGGAACATAGTCCTGGCGGTTCATCAGGTGGATCTGCGGCTGCTGTTGCGGCTGGATTGGTCCCGTTTGCAAACAGTTCTGATGGAGCGGGATCGACCCGTCTTCCCGCAGCGCACACAGGGTTGTTTGGGTTTAAACCCAGCCGAATGCGCAACCCGATTGGGCCCTTTGCGGTCGAGGGTATCGCAGGCATGTCTACGCCACATGCCTTGACCAAATCGGTGCGTGACAGCGCCGCTTTGCTGGATGTCTCTAGTGGTGGGGATCAAGGGGATCCGTATGCGCAACCGTTCAAATCGGAGAGTTTTCTTGCCTCGGTCGCGCGCGATCCAAAACCCTTACGGATTGGGCTGACACTTGCTTCGCCATTGGGCACGCCCGTTGATCCGCAAATTCGAACACGCTGCGAAGAGGCTGCAAAGCTCATGGAAAGCCTTGGGCATCATGTCGAGATTGTCGAGGACGCGGGGTATGATGCAGGCGGGCTTAAAACCGCATGGCAAGTCATTCCCGGTGTCAATGTTGCAGCGGCCGTTTTGGCGCGTGGCAAGGCGTTGGGTATTGAGGATCCGGTGTCGGAATTGGAGCCCGTCAATGCGGAATGGGTGCGCAAAGCTTTAACGCTTTCTGGCATGGACTACCTTGCAGCGATCAATCAACTGCACGCGACTGCGCGCAGTTTGGGGCAGTTTTTCGACAGGTTTGATGTATTGATGTCGCCTGCTACAGCCGAGCTCCCGCCGAAAATTGGTGAAATGTCCAGTGAAACACCGGGCTTGGATGCTTTTTATGACCAGTTTTGGGCGCATAGTCCTTTCACTTGCGCGTTTAATGCATCTGGATTTCCAGCGATGAGCTTGCCTTTTGGCTTATCGACAAGTGGTTTGCCCATCGGTGTCCAATTCGGTGCGAATTTGGGCGAGGAAAATATGTTGTTGTCGCTCGCAGGGCAGTTTGAACGCGCAGCCCCTTGGGTACATATGCGCCCTGATTTGTCGGAGTATATGACATGAACGAGATCTTAAAGCTGGACGCGGTGGCGTTGATTTCGGAGGTTCAATCAAAACGCATCTCACATAGGGATGTTTGTGAGGCATATATCGAAAGAATTGCCCAAAAAGAAACGGATGTTGGTGCGTTTATCCACTTTGATCCTGACCAAGTGCGAAGCGTTGCAGATGGTTTGGACAAGCAGCAAGCCACTGGCCCGTTGGCGGGCTTGCCTGTTGGGGTGAAAGACGTGATCGACACCGTGGATATGCCCACGGGCTATGGCACCGATGCTTACAGTGGCAGTCGCCCTGTGTGGGACGCGCCCTGCGTGACACAATCCAAATCTGCGGGTGCGTTGATTATGGGCAAGACCGTTTCAACAGAATTTGCGATGGCCAGTCCAGGTGAAACGCGCAACCCGTGGAGCCCAGCGCACACGCCTGGCGGATCATCGTCAGGCTCATGTGCCGCCGTTGCATCAGGCATGGCGCTGATGGGGTTTGGTACCCAGACAGCAGGGTCCATTATCCGCCCTGCGTCCTATTGTGGTGTTGTCGGGTACAAGCCGTCCTTTGGACTGTTGGAGCCTGCCGAGATCAAAGTTTTATCGCATTCACTGGATACACTTGGGATTGTCACGCGGTCGGTTCGTGATGCGGCTTTGATTGTGTCCGTTTTGTCAGGGCGTTCGGGGCTTGCTTTGTCGCGAACACCTTGCTCAGCGCCTCGCGTTGGGCTGTTCCGCACACCGCCATTTGACATGTCTGAGCCTGCGACCGAGGCGGCGCTTGATCATGCTATCGCGCGGATTGAGGCCGCTGGCGGCACGGTGGTCGAAATTGACGTGCCCGAAGATTTTGTGACCACCCATGATCTTCATGCTGCGGTTATGGGCTGGGAAGTCACGCGCGCACTCAGCCATGAACGCACGGTATTATGGGATCAATTGACACAAGTGACCCGCGATTTTCTGACTGAGAAAGCCAAGGTGACTGCTTTAGACTATGATGCCGCACTGGCCGCTTTGCCGTTGATTAAAACATCTCTTGCGGGTGCAATGACGGATGTTGATGTGTTGCTTGCACCATCTGCGGCAGGTGCTGCGCCAAAAGGATTGGCATCAACGGGTGCCCCTACATTCAACAGCCCTTGGACGCTTTTACATATGCCTGCGTTGAGTGTACCGGCCATTCTGGATGTTGGTTTGTTGCCCGTTGGCGTACAAGTGATTGGCCGCGTCGGTGATGATGCGCGCACATTAGAGATCAGCGCATGGATCGAAGCTTGCCTTGATGCGCCAAAAGCAAAAGATTTTTTATGACTTTGCACAAAAAAATGAAATCGATGATGCAAAACAATACGCATCGCGGCCTACAATGGGCTGCAATTCTTACCTGCGCGATTGCTCTTGCGTCAATTTTGGGGTTGATCCATTTTCCGGCAGCTCCGCTTTTGGGGGCTATGATATCTGGTATTGCTTTTGGGGCAGGGGGCAGCAGCTTGCGGGTGCCGCGTCCTGCCTATCTGTTGGCCCAAGGGGCGGCTGGCGTGTTCATTGCCACCTCTATGTCGCCTGATATTTTTGTCGATATGGTTGGGGACTGGCAGTTATTATTGGCGGTAACCTGCGGGACGCTTGCGTTGGCGTTTTCAATTGGCTGGGCCATGAACCGGTTCACGGGAATGGCCGAAGACGTGGCAATTTATGGCAGCTTGCCGGGCATGTCTGGGGCTATGGTGATCATTGCCAGTGAACGTGGCGCAGATGCGCGAATTGTTGCGCTGATGCAATATGTTCGATTGGCCTCTGTTATCATATCGGTTGCGCTCTTTGCCTCGATGTTGCCCGACAGCCCTATTGCGTCGCTTCCCGAACGGAATATTTCGCCTGCCTCACTCATCATTGCGCCTGCCTTTGCGGCGCTTTCTTTGTTTGCTGCGCGGCTTAAGTTTTTACCTGCGGCAGGCATGCTGGTACCGATGATACTATGCGCTGTGCTTGAGGCCACTGGGACTATGCATTTGCAAATGCCTCATGTGTTGATCCTTGCAACGTTTGGGGTGATCGGACTTGAAGTTGGGCTTAAATTTAACCGAGATGTATTGGGCCACGTGGTCCGGTTGCTTCCAGCGGTGTTGGTGTCGGCATTCATGCTCATCATTTTAAGTGCTGGCTTGGGGTTGATACTTATGGCGTTGACCGATCTAGATATGAAAACGGCGCTTCTAGCCGCAGCCCCTGGCAGTATCGAAACTGTGGCGCTTGTGGCCATAGCCTCTAAGGCGAATGTCGCTGTCGTGATGGCATTTCAAACGGTTCGCATGTTTGCGGTCGTGCTATTTGGTCCTCTTATCGTCGATCATTTGAGGCGTCTGCCGATTTGGCGTGATACGGCCAAAACCACCCCCGTTGGGAGAGAAACATGACAATGCTTTTTCCCGAAGCCGACGTGACCGAAGGTTTGAAAACCGCAATGCGCTTTTTCGCGTCTGGTGTGACTGTGATTACGGCTGGGCAAGGTGATGCAAGACGAGGTCTGACAGCAACGGCATTTTCATCGGTTTCTATGGATCCTCCGACCGTTCTTGTTTGCGTGAACCGCACTGGCGAAGCCCATGAAACCATCGAAGCTGCGGGCCATTTTTGCGTGAACATTCTGTGCGAAGATGCGCGCGATCTTGCTGAAAGTTTTGCTGGGATGACTGACAAAACGGGTGCGGCACAATTCGACGGATTTGAGTGGGTCAATACAGATATTGGTGCCCCTGCTTATGCGTTTGCGCAAGCGTCAGTCGGGTGCCGATTAGAGCAAGCTGTTGTCGCGGGATCCCATTCCATTTTCATCGGAGAAGTCACTGAGGTGGCCGTGAACCCCGATCGCAAGCCGCTTTTATATTTCAACCGTGGCTTTAACCGCCTCGGCGCCCTTAGTTAAGTCAGGAGACATTCATGTCTATCAGCGACGCAGATTTCGTTATCGCTTGGAAAAACGTTCTTGAGCAATGCCAACTAAAACCCGGAGAGCAGGTTGCCATTCTGACCTCGGATGACAGCAACATGCAGATCGTCAATTGCGCGCGCACGGCCATTGGGCTTTTGGGTGGCGTTTTGACGATGATCAACTTGCCTGCAATCAATGGAGACAAGGCGCTTTCGCGTGATAAATCTGGCTACGTGGGCAAAACGCCTTTGGCTTTTAATACCGCAGCGCTTGCTGGGTTGAAGGCCACGGACCTTATCATCGATACGATGCAGCTTTTGTTTTCCCATGAGCAAGAAGAGATCCTGAAAACGGGTACACGCATGTTGTTGGCTGTCGAGCCGCCAGAAACGATGCTGCGGATGATCCCTTCACCTGAGGCCAAGAACATAGTCGTTGGGGCTAATAAATACATGGAGCCGGCAAAGATGATGACGGTCACATCTAAGGCGGGCACAGATTTTCGCTGCGCGCTGGGGCAATATCCTGTGTTGATGCAATATGGTCTTGCGGACCAACCTGGTCGCTGGGATCACTGGCCAAGCTGCATGATCGCGCGGTGGCCTGATGAGGGCAGTGCCGAGGGCGTGATCGTGATTGACGAAGGTGATATTCTTTTGCCATTCAAACGCTATGCCACCGATAAGATTATTTTGACGGTTGAAAAGGGCTTTGTGACCAAAATCGAAGGCGGTTGGACGGCAGAATACATGAAAACCTTTATGGACAGTTTTGATGACCCAGATGCTTTTGCGATGGCGCATGTCGGTTGGGGGCTTGAGCGTCGTGCCAATTGGACAACGCTCGGACTTTATGATCGTGAAGCGGCGTTGAGCATGGACAGTCGCTGTTTTGCTGGAAACTTCTTGTTTTCAACGGGGCCCAACACCGAAGCTGGTGGATCGCGCGACACGCCGTGCCATCTCGATATTCCTTTGAGGAGCTGTTCTGTATCACTGGATGGTGTGCCTATGACCAAAGACGGTGTTGTTGTTCACGACTAACGCTTGTAATTTTTACCATCATCAATGCGATGATCTTCGAATAGAAAGGCGACCTGTACGGGTCGCCTTTTTTGATACAAGCACCGTTTAGCTGCGCATGACAGTCTCGGCCGCAGTCACGGCTGAGCCGATATCGAATGGCTTGTCTAGCAACTGCCCCAAAGCGCCGCCCAGAGCCGTTAGCGCCAAAATGGTGTAAAGTGGATATGCGGTCGGCCCCATATGGCCGACACGCACCAGCTTGTTAAATGTCTCGGCGCGGCCAGACGAAATGACCACCCCGTAGGCTTCCTTCATCAGTGATCGCAAGTCCGTTTCATCGACGCCATCAGGTAATTTGATCGATGTGCACGTCGGGGACGCGATATTTTCACTGACGGCCCAAAGGTCTAACCCCATAGCTTTTATACCTGCACGCATGGCTTTGGCTGTTTTTGCGTGACGCGCCCAGACATTTTCGGGACCCTCTGCAAGGTAGCGATCTATTCCAGCTTCAAGTCCGTAAATTTCTGACACGGATGGGGTGAATGGAAATGGCTCTGTTGCTTTCCACGCGTCTTTCCAGTCCAAGATGGACAGGATCGACGCGCGAGGGGCAGCGCGATTGGCGGCCATTTTATCCCACGCGCGGTCTGACACGGTGAGGATAGACAGGGCAGGGGGACAGCCAAGGCATTTATTCGGCCCCGTGACCAAAAGATCAATGCAACAGGCGTCAATATCGACCTCGACACCAGCCCAAGCAGACACTGAATCAACAACAAACAAAGCACCGTGTTTACGCACAACTTGCCCGATGTCTTGGATCGGATTGATCGTGCCTGACGGGGTGTCGTGATGGCAAACCGCAACCAATGTAATCTCAGGATGTGCAGACAGAAACGCATCCACAGCTTCAGGGTCGATGACGTCGTTATAGGCCACACGAATTTCATGGAAGTCTTTCGCACGCGGTTTTAGCCATTCGCCATATCCTGCACCGTAAACACCCGACGCTAGGTTTAAGACCGCGTCTTCTGGAGCGACTAAAGAATGCGCCGCCGCTTCCAGCCCCAAAACGGGTTCGCCTTGTAGTACAATCGGCATATCATTGCTGCTCAACGCTTTGGCAAGCTTTCGAGTGACATTTTCATAATACGCCATGAAGGCTGGATCATAGTCGTAAAGCACTGGTTTGCCTAAGGCCGATAAAACCTCAGGGTAGCAATTGACCGGACCTGTCGTCAGAGTGAAAAGTGCGGGCGCTTGTGCGGCGGAAAGTTTTTGCGTCATGAATATAATCCTGTTGATGAGGCTTATTCTTGGTGCATTAAATGGAATGCAAATGGCCTGTGGCGTCAAATAAACACCAGAGTACAACCTCTTTCAACCAAAGCTTAACCAAGTTTATTTTTTGGTTGTGAAAGAATAAGAATTCACCCAATATTGGGCTAGTTATCGCTTTTGCCTTGTCGATGAGGGTATATTTATAGGCAATTTTTGCAGAGGGGCGGAGAGTTTAGCATATGGGTGACAAGGCATTTGAGCGCGATACGCGTCATCGCGATGAAAAAGGGGCCGATATGAGCACAGACAAAACCGAAGGATTGGTTGATCACCTTCGTGAGATGCTACAAAGCTCTTCTGAGCTTGCCCCCGAACGCATCCTTGCTGAACAATTTAACGTGTCTCGGCACACGTTGCGCAAAGCCTTAAAAACGCTGCGGGGGGCTGGTGATTTGCCTGCGGCCAAAAGTGGACGTCGTGCCAACACTGACGCCAGTCCTGCCAGTGCGCGCCTTGTGCAATCGACCAATCCGCTTGAGGTCATGGAAATGCGTTTGATGATCGAGCCTGCTTTGGCACGCCTTGCGGCGATGCGCGCTTCGCCTGACGAAATTTCACGCATCTTTCAAACAGCGCAATCGCCTGACAATTTGAGTCCTGCACAAGCTGACCAAGATTTTCACCGTGCGGTTGCGGCAGGGTCGCGTAATAGCCTTGCCTCTGAATTGCACATTTTGTTGCACCGTGTGCAAAACGACGCTCGACTGCGATTTACGGATAGCGACACGGATAGTCGCACCACTGAAGAACGCGTCAAGGCGCGCGATGCAGAACATCATATGATTGCGGAAGCCATCGCACAACGCGATCCGATTAAAGCCGAAAAAGCGATGTATGATCACCTTGAATTGACGCAGCGCAAATTGATGGGGCTTGGATTGAGGTCCGGTGATGTCATTTAAAAGCGACATTTTAATCCTCGGTGCCGGCTCTGCTGGATGTATTCTAGCAGCGCGTTTGAGCGAAGACCCAAACACAAGTGTCACATTGATCGAAGCAGGTCAAAAAGCCACTGATCCTGATATTGCAAAGCCCGATATGTGGCCATTCATTCAGGGCCGCGATTTCGATTGGGATTTCGTCACGACACCCCAAGCTGGCACGGCATCCCGCAGTCACCATTGGGCGCGCGGCAAGGCACTGGGTGGCTCCAGCAATCTACATGCTATGTTTCATGTTCGAGGTCACCAAGACGACTTTGCGCGTTGGGCTGAACTGACACAGGATGCGCGTTGGACTTACGCGTCTCTATTGCCCCATTTCAAGGCAACGGAATGTTGGAGTACTGGCGGCGATGAGCTGCACGGCGATGCGGGACCAATGCCAATTTTGTTGCCTGACACTCAAACCCACCCATTGGTGCGGGCTTTTATTGAAGGCTGGGCCGAATTGGGACTGCCAAAACTGCGCGACCATTGTGGTGATGAACTAATCGGCGCGGCGGCCAATGCTTTGATGATCCGAGACGGCATTCGGGTGAGCGTGGCTGATGCTTGGTTGACGCCACAGGTGCGAGCGCGCCCTAATTTGACAATCGTGCAAAACAGCCCTGTGCGGCGGTTGATCGTTGAAGGCACAGGTGTGCGTGCCGCTGAAATCCAGCAAGATGGCGCGGTAGAACTTTGGTCAGCAGACCGCGTTATTTTGTCTATGGGGGCCATTGGCAGTCCGCTGGCTTTGATGCGTTCGGGAATTGGTGATCCGGATGTTTTGCGTGCTGCGGGCGTTGACTGCATTCTTGAGCGCAAAGACCTAGGCCGCAACCTACACGACCATCTTTTGGGGGCGGGTAATATCTACCGCGCGGCTCAACCCATTTCTCCATCAAAATTGCAAATTTCGGAATCTCTGAGCTATCAAGCCGAAGATCCAAACCAAACCACAGGCCGACCCGATATCGTTGTGGGCTGTGTTGTTGCCCCAAGTGCTGCAGAAGCGTTGGATGCTCCTGAAGTTGGGGAAGGGTTCACATTGCTGTTTGGTGTGACCCATCCAACCAGCCGTGGAGAACTGTATATAACGGGGCCGGAGTTGTCCGATCCGCCGGTGATCAATCCTAATTATCTGCAGACCGAACGCGACAGGCATCTCTTTCGCGTGGCTTTAAAGCGTGCGCGCAGTGTTGGTCAAAGTCAGGCGCTTGCGCCGTGGGTCGCTGAAGAAATGCACCCAAGTCTAGATGAGTTATGCAGCGATGCAGCTTTGGATGCTTTCATCGCCAAAGCTGTCATCACGCATCATCATCCCGTTGCGACATGTCGTATGGGGGGGGACGAGAATGCAATCGTTGACGCTGGACTGGCCATGCGAGGCCTCGATAACCTATGGATTGTTGACGCCTCTGTCATTCCCGAAATTACGGCAGGGCCAATCCACGCATCAGTGATGGCTATAGCTGAAAGCTTTGTGGTGAACTGGAATAAGCGTGGCGAACTGGAATAAGCGCGTTAATTTTAAGTGAGTTAGAGAACACGTAAACAATTATTTTATAATAAAAACAATAAACTAAGTTATAGATATGATTTCTGCTGCTTAGGCGGCTTGCTCTGGGATATAGGATTGGATTCGTTTATTATAAGTATAGGGCATTTGTGATTGGACTCGAAGATTGGGCCTCGGGGTAAGGAACCTGAAAAGGTCTTGCCTCAACTGTTTCTGCGCAACAACTAGAATGCGAGTATCTGAGCGACGTGTTTGCAATGATCCCGACTTGGCGCGTGAGGGCAAAGAGCACCTTGTTCCCCATGGTTTTCATCTCTTTGCCTCTAAACGGTTGGGTGAAGGTGGAAAAGGTTAGCTTTTCGGCGTTAACCAAACCGGCAGTCCCGCTGCGGCGATGCCATTTACGGCGACGTCGGCACAGTTTTTTAGGCTGCCAAACCGCACATCGCGGCCAGTTAGGCCCTTTGCATAATGAGAATATTTTCCAGAGTTTGTCATCAATACTTTGGCAGCCGTGGGGAAAACGGGTTCAGTGATCGAGCACCAGCAAATATCAGGGAAAATGTGAACGCCTGCGGCCTCGAGCTGCGTGACGAGACCTTCTTTGGTTGCCAAAGCAAGCGTGTTGCGTCCGACGGTCAGAATGGTTTTTGTTGCAGGTGAACACTTACGTCCTTCAAGCAATTCGGAAAAGTTCCGGCACTCCGTGAGTGACGCGTGAGGGCTGCCAATTGCGATCAAATCTACCTGATCATTCGCAGCATTAAAGGTGCCCCAAAGGTCGATCAAATCTGCAACTGCGATGTCGCAATATATGGCGTCATCACGCAGGGGCAGGGTGCCCTCAGGGGTGTGGCCGCGCACATGTAACATCGGGGCCGCTGATGTCGTGCCAAAGGCCGCACAAAGCGCTTTGAGGTCATCTGTTGTGGGCGTGGCATGTTCCAATCCGGTCAGTACGGGAATGCCATTTGGGGATTTCGAGCCCGCCAGCCATCCAAGCATTGGCCAAATGGCATCATCATAAGTGTCAGGCAATTGGACACGGATCTCACACTGCGGCCTGCGGTTTTCTGTCAGATAGACGCCAGTGTTGGGCGCGCGCCCTGTCATGGCGATGAACAGATCTAGATAGTCAGGGTGTTTTTGCGTGCGTGCGCCAAGCACTGAGTTTGCATAGATAACGGCGTTGGATTCAGACCAACCAATGGCTTCGTCTTCGGCGGGGACGTCGTCGAGTAAATAGGGCGCGCAGGTGAATGTGGCTTGCGCCCCCATATTGACATAAGCGTCGGCCAATCGGCTGGCTTTGGAACCAAAGATCGGAACCACACCTTGCTTGGTCCAGTTCTCACGATCTACAGAAATCGCGTTTATTGTCGTGGGAATAACTGTTTTTGCGCCCATTTCTTGCATTTTTTCAGCGAAATCTAGGTTAGCGTCATGGGCCAAAATACATCCGTCAATATGTGCGCGAGACACATCAATCAGGCTGGTTGCGCCTTGTGCTGCAGCCATCAAACACAGGACGTCCATGGCAATTTTTTGCGCTTTTCCGCCGTCGCCGGCTTTCATACGCATGTCCGCGTCAGTTAATTGTAAATCCTGTGCGCCGGGAGTTTTCAGCGCGATTGTGCGGTCCTCAAACAAAAGCGCGTCACCGCGCACTTCGGCGTCATCCGCCTGAGCGAGGGCATCATAAATCGCCGCATCAAGGCGCAGGACTGCAATGGGGCGATCGAACAAGAGGCCCGCGATCAACGCGCCAAGTGTCAGGATATCTTCTTCTTCACGAAAGACGAGCGCTGCGGGCGCTTGACCGTTGCGTGCCAGCTGCAACATGACACCGCTGCCGCTGCATGAGCCTCTGGATGTTGGCATTAAGACGATCTTACCAGCAAGTGAAGCGCCGTGGTCGGGGTGGAGCGCGTCAATGATTTGGCCTGTATCAGGATCCACGCCACCCCAAAAGCTCAGCCCTTCTGTGCAGGTTAAAACTTGGCCGTCGGCATCACTCTTCACGAAAATGACTGCGGTGTGTTCAGTGTTCGTCATCATGTCTGGTCTTTCGGGCTGAATGAAGAGGTCAATATTTAGGCAACAGGGCGTTGCCGCCATATAGGCTTGCTTACAAGTGTCGGCTTTATTTCATTTGGTAAGGCACTTTTGAGCGCCTTGGGAAGTTCTGGTTGATTTCTAAGCTCTGCAACATGTATCCTGTATCCAATTAAGAAAAAAAGCAAGAAACAGAATCACTTCAACAGGGAAATGACATGAAAAAAACTATCCTTACGGCCCTTTCTGCGGCGGCCCTTTTAACCTCAGCCATGGTCACAACAGCATCAGCGGATACGCTTGACGATGTGGTTGATCGCGGTGTTCTACGGTGTGGCGTCGTTCTAGACTTTCCGCCAATCGGTTACCGTGACGCCAACAATGAACCCGCTGGCTTTGACGTAGACTACTGCGCCGATTTGGCAGCAGCTCTTGAAGTTGAACATGAAATTCTACCGCTGACATGGTCAGAACGTTTGCCTGTGATCGTCACTGGCCGTGCTGATGTCGTGTTCGGCGGCACCTCTGACAGCTTGGCGCGTGCGCGCACGGTTGGCTTTTCAATCCCTTACGCAATCTACTATGCACAAGGTGTTGTTGGCGCAGATACCGGCATCACCAGCATTGAAGATATTCGTGGCAAACGCGTTGCGGCTGCCGTGGGCACTGTGCCTGAGCAAGAGTGGCTCAAGATCGCTGCTGAATGGGGTGAAGAAGACAACTACCAAGGCTACCAGTCTGAAAACGAAGTGTTTTTAGCTGTTGCACAGGGTAAAGCCGATATCGGCATCACCACCAACACAACCGTTTTGCCAATCACACAGCAATACGACAGCATCGTTGCTGGCCCACGTATGCCATGGACAACGGATTACACCTCTGTTGTTGGCAAACGCGAAGACGTGACATGGTTGAACTACCTCAACTTGTTTGTCACACATCAAGTGCGCTCCGGTCGTTACCAAGAACTTTGGGGCAAATACGTTGGCGGTGAAGCGCCTGAATTGCGTATCCCTGGCGTAATGTACTAAATTAACCTCCCAGCCCACGACTGACGTGGGCTGGGCGTTTTTACCGAATGGGTTACATGCATGTTCGACTACAATTTCCATTGGCGACCTGTCATGAAAAGCCTGCCGGACTTGCTTGCCGCTGGTTTGACAACGCTCCAAATCGCTGTGCTGTCGATGGCCATTGGCATCATCATCGGATTGGCCTTGGCATTGATACGTATGAATATGCGCGGCCCCGTCAAATGGTTCGCATCAACTTGGGTCGAATTGGCCCGCAACACGCCCGCATTGTTCCAGCTGTTTTTCTTTGGCTTTGGCCTCGGCGCTATTGGGGTGCATTTGTCGCCACATACCATCGTTCTTGCCGCACTCAGTTTTAACTGTGCAGGCTATCTGGCCGAGAATTTTCGCGGAGGGTTTCAGGCCATTCCAGACACGCAAATTCGCGCGGCGCGGTCTTTGGGCATGACGGCTTGGCAAGCCTATACGCGCATCATCATCCCGCAAGTGTTTCGGATCGTCTATCATCCGCTGACCAACCAAATGGTTTGGGCGGTGTTGATGTCGTCGCTTGGAATGCTGGTCGGCTTTCGTGAACTTTCTGGCGAAACACAAGCGCTTGCAAGCCGCACCTACCGTATTTTTGAATATTTTGCGGTCACCGCGGTCATTTACTATGTCATCGTGAAACTTATTTTGGGGGCGTCGCGTTTGCTGGCGACCCGTTTGTTTAGGTACTAGGGAAAGACACATGGAACCGACGATAAGTTTCTTTTCTGGCCTGCAAATCAGCGACATTTGGTACCTGATGGAAGCCGCGTGGCGCACCGTTTTGATCTCAGCCTTGTCCATTTCAATTGGGACTGTACTGGGGGTCATCTTTGGGTGGATTCTATATGAAGGCCGTTGGGCGGCGGCGCTCACACTCGGTCCTTTGCTGGATGTGTTTCGCTCTGTACCGCTGATCATCCAACTTGTGCTGTTCTATAACTTTGCCCCCATCATCGGGCTGAACCTTGATCCCTTTTTCTCTGGCGTTGTCATCTTGGCCATTTATTGCGCGTCCCTTGTTGCGAACGTCGCCCGTGGGGGGATGGAGGCGGTGAGCCGCTCCATGCGTCGGGCCGCGCGCTCTTTGGGCATGAGCTACTGGCAAGACTTGCGCTACGTTGTGTTGCCAATTGGTGGTCGCGCTGTTTTCCCGTCATGGGTGGGCGTGGCGTTGGGTGTGATGAAAGATAGCGCTTTGGTCTCTGTGCTTGGCTACATAGAGCTGCTCAAAGCGAGCCAAATTTTGATCACACGCACGCAAGAACCTTTGCTGGTCCTGACAATCGCTGGCGCATTCTACTTTGCGCTATCTTATCCAATTTCGCGCTACGCCGCGAGTATCGAGAAACGGTGGACCTCATGATTGAAATTAGCGGATTAGAGAAATACTTTGGAACGCTGCACGTTCTCAAAGGCATCGATCTGACTGTGCCTAAGGGCGAAGTCTTGTCCATCGTTGGCGCCTCAGGTTCAGGCAAATCCACCTTGTTGTATTGTATCAATGCTTTGGAAGAAATTCAGGCGGGATCTGTAAAAGTTGACGGAACGGACGTCCATGCCAAAGGCACGGATATCAATGCAATGCGCCAAAAGCTTGGGATGGTGTTTCAGCAGTGGAATAGCTTTCCACACCTGACTGCGCTTGAAAATGTGGCTTTGTCCCCCAGAATTGTGAAGGGAAAAACCAAAGCTGAAGCACGCGATATTGCCGCTAAACGGCTGGGACATGTCGGCTTGGGCGACAAACTGAATGTTTATCCAAGCGCCTTGTCCGGCGGGCAGCAGCAGCGCCTTGCCATCGCACGCGCCTTGGCAATGGAGCCTGAATATATGCTGTTTGACGAGGCGACTTCTGCGCTGGACCCCGAGCTTGTCGGTGAGGTTCTAGACACCATGCGGTTGCTGGCTGACGAGGGTATGACCATGATTTGCGTGACGCATGAAATGAGCTTTGCGCGGGATGTTTCCGATCGGGTTGCCTTTTTCCATCAAGGTGTCATCGAAGAAATCGATACGCCTGACAATATTTTTGGTGCGCCAAAATCTGAACATCTGCAAAAATTCTTAGCCAACGTTCGATAGGCTTGGGGTATGCAAAGCACAAAAGTAATCCATGTTGTGTCGTGCCACGCCGAAGGTGAAGTTGGCGATGTGATCGTCGGTGGCGTGCTGCCACCGCCGGGAGAAACCCTTTGGGATCAGCGCAATTGGATCGCGCAAGATAATACGTTGCGCAATTTTGTCTTAAATGAACCTCGCGGCGGTGTCTTTCGTCATGTGAACCTGCTCGTCCCGCCAAAGCATCCAGATGCACAGGCCGCGTGGATTATCATGGAACCTGAAGACACGCCTCCCATGTCTGGGTCAAATTCGATCTGCGTTGCCACCGTCTTGCTTGATACCGGCATCATAGCAATGGAAGAGCCGGTGACGGAAATGACACTTGAGGCACCGGGTGGTCTTGTTCATGTGCGCGCCCATTGCGCGAATGGCAAAGCTGAACGCATCGAAGTTGAAAACCTACCTTCTTTTGCAGGTCTGTTAGGCGTGCCGCTCGAGGTCGAAGGCTTCGGCACAATTCTTGTAGATACGGCGTTTGGGGGCGATAGTTTTATAGTCGTTGACCCAGACACTTTGGGTCTGACGCTGGACGCGGATCATGCGCAAACTCTGGCGCAGCTTGGCGTCAAAATCACCAATGCTGCGAATGAACAATTGGTCTTTCATCACCCAACGCAACCTGACTGGCAGCATCATTCCTTTTGTCTGTTCGCGGGCGCTTTGACGCGTGATGCCTCGGGTCTGCGTGCGCAGTCCGTCGTGTCAATTCAACCCGGAAAACTGGACCGCAGTCCAACAGGCACGGCTGTGTCTGCTCGTATGGCATTGTTGCATGCCAAAGGCGACATGCAGGTTGGGGATCGATTGACAGGTGTGTCCATCATCGGATCAGAGTTTCACGGTGAAATTCTGGGCACAACCCGCGTTGGTGATGTGCCAGCCATTCGTCCGCAAATCAGTGGGCGCGGCTGGGTGACGGGCACGCATCAACATATGCTAGACCCAAGCGACCCGTGGCCCCAAGGGTACCGCATTGCGGACACGTGGCCGCGTTACAAATAGGTCTGCATGAAACTGCCTTAAGGGTATAATTTGGCTTAAGACGTTTCATCCGCGCGTTTGGTGGTCATCAATTTCAATAGATTGTCTTTGGTGTCTGAGATGTGGCGGGTCAATAAGGCGCAGGCTTCATCCACTTTTCCTGCGCGCGCAAGGGCAAGCAGTTCCCGATGCTCTTCTCGCGCGGGCCCCAATTGTTTCATGACACTCAGGTGCATGCGCACATAGCGATCCGATTGCAGGTTAATGCGCTGCAAAACATCATTGGTCAGACCGCGGCCTGCAGGGGCGTAAAGGGCTGCATGATATTTGAAATTCATCGCCCCCCATTTGCTGACATCGTCTGCATCATATGAAGCTTCCATCGCTTCTAGGACTTCTTCACAGCGCTCAATTTGATCCGCTGTCATTGCATGGATTGCGCGCCGGAACAGGTCCACTTCAATGAGAATACGCAGGTCAAAAATTTCGCCTATTTCGTCCAAGGAATGCTTGGTCACCGTGGCGCCTTGATTGTTGGTCAACTGCACCAAGCCTTCCGCGTCGAGCCTTTTCAGGGCCTCGCGTACGGGCATGCGCGATACATCATACTCTTTTGCCAAAGCTTCTTGTCGGATGGTGAACCCTTCTGGCAGGTCGCCATTCAAAATACGTTCCCGAATATCATTGGCAATGACGTCAGGCAGGCTCTGTCGGGTTATGGCGCGTTTGCTGGACACTTTATATTTCTCTTGTTCGTTGGTACTTTGGATACAGAGTGCTGTAATGTATTATTTTTCAATACTAATTTACCAAATTTTCAATTTGGAAAATCCTGTGTTGGCATGTAAGGCTTACGTATTCATTATCCAAATATTTGCTGTCAGTGGAAAAGTCAAATCATGAACAATGTCGTCAAAATTCCTTTGAATGAAATACATCCGCTGGCTTGTGACGTGCTGGTCGGTGCTGGTTATGACGCAGCGCACGCGAATGCGATCGCCAAAATGTTGTATACTTGCCAGCTGGATGATTGTCAGTCACATGGTTTGTTTCGGCTTTTCATGTGTATCCAAACAATACAAGCGGGCAAAATTGATGGCGCAGCTGTGCCAAACATTACGCAAACTGGCAAAGCTATAATCAAGGCCGATGCGCAGGGCGGCATGTCTTTGCTGGCGATGGAAGCGGCCATTCCTCAGTTGATTGAGAAGACCCGAGAGTTTGGAATTGCTGCTGTTGCGATCAATCGTTGTTTTCATTTTTCTGCCCTGTGGCCTGAGGTCGAACGCCTTTCAGATGCGGGCTTGGCGGCCATGGCTATGGTGCCCAGTCATTCATGGGTCGCACCGGCTGGCGGAACGCGAGGTACACTTGGCACCAATCCATTGGCGTTCAGTTGGCCGCGCAAAGATAAGACGCCATTTACTTTCGATTTTGCCACCAGCGCATTTGCGCGCGGAGAAATTGAGCTGTACAAACGTGCTGGTAAGCCACTGCCGGACGGCGTCGCGGTTGATAAAGACGGCAATCCGACAAATGACCCTGACGCGGCTATGGCCGGCGCGATGTTGACGTTTGGCGGCTACAAAGGCTCAGCCTTATCCATCATGATCGAGCTGATGGCTGGGCCATTGATTGACGATATGACTAGCTTGGACAGCATGGAATTTGCCGAAGGGCAGGGCGGCGCGCCTTATCATGGCGAGATTATTCTCGCCTTTGATCCGGCGCAATTTTCGGGCGGGAAACTTGCTGAAAATGACGCACGCGCCGAGCGATTGTTCGCAGACATTATTGATCAGGGGGCACGCTTGCCATCGCAGCGACGTTTCGAAGCACGGGCCTGTAATCTTGAACGCGGCTACGTTGAAGTCTCGGCTGATTTGTACAATGATTTGCGGGCGCTCTTGCCTTAGGTTTACACAGGGCCACAAACGAGGGACCGAAACTTGGCCCCTCGTTTGTTAAAAACGTGTTGGGGCAAAAGGCGCGATGGAAACGGCAGTTGTTTTGCCGCAGATCAAGGCAGCCACCAGTTCTGCCGTGCCTGCCGATTGGGTCAGCCCTAAGTGGCCATGGCCAAAGGCATAGATCACCTTGGATGCGCGTCTTGAGGCGCCAATCACGGGCAAACTGTCGGGCATGGAGGGGCGGAACCCCATCCACTGTTTGCCATTATCGGGTTTTAGGTCGGGTAGAAACTGTGCGGCCTTTTTCAACAAGGTGTCTGCGCGTTTGAAGTTCGGTGGTAATTTGAGCCCCCCAAGCTCAACCGCGCCGCCGATACGCACCCCGCCGTTGATGCGCGATGCAACGAACCCATGCCCGCCAAAAGTCAGCTGAGTGCGCAAATCAAATGCACCCGCAGGTAGGGTCGTGTTGTATCCGCGTTCGGTTTCCAACGGTATGCGATCCCCAAGTGTGCGTGCAAGATGATGTGACCATGCGCCAGCCGCGACGACGACCTGAGGTGCATGCAAAGGCCCGTTGGGTGTCAGCACTTCAACGCCATCATCGTTTTGGGCGAGTGCTAAGACCTCAATATGTTCAACCACTCCGCCGCGTGCTTTGAAAACTTGGGCCAGATGGTTGGCCCAACTACGCGGATCAACCGTATTCATCCAGTCTGGTGTGAAGGCCGCATGGGTGAACCTTGGGTGAATGCCGGGTTGAATTTCGGCGATCTCTGCGGGGGTTTTCAAGTGTTCAAACGCTATACCAAATTCGCGCCGCAGCTCCCACGATTTAAGGCTCGCACGAAATTCCTGTGCGCCTTCATAAAGTTGCAACTGACCATCGCGCTGCATCAATGGTTCGCCGTCTACATTTCTGATTTGGCGCTCAAGCGCAGTCCGAGAAAAACCATTGAGTGTTGATTGTGCCGAAAGTGCTGCTTGATATCTGTCCCGCCAACTTGCGCGCCAAAAACGTAGCATCCACGGCGCGATTTTCACCGCATAAGCAGGGGGTACTGACAGTGGACCAAGTGGGTCAAACAGCCACTTTGGGGCTTTGAGCATAATGCCGGGCGTGGCCAGCGGAACGATATCAGCAAATGCAAAAGCCCCAGCATTGCCTGCCGAGGCTTCATTGGCAATGCCAGACCGGTCAAGAACGCGGGTTTTATAGCCTTGGTTTTGCAGCTCCAAAGCTATGCTGATACCGACAATGCCAGCGCCAATGATGGTGACGTGTTTTTGCTTCATCAGAGACCCACCAGCACGGATGGCAGCCATGTCACGACGCTTGGAAACAAGATGATCACAACAAGCACCAACATTTGCGCGCCCACGAACGGCAGCACACCGCGGTACATCTGGCCATAGGTCATACTTTTGGGCGCGATAGATCGTAGATAAAAGATCGATGGGGCCATTGGCGGCGTCAAATATGAGGTTTGGATCACAACCAAAACCATCATGGCAAACCAGATAGGGTCAATGCCTGCGGTTTTCACGATCGGTGCAAAAATCGGAATAAAGATCAAGACAATCGACACCCAATCAAGCACAAATCCGGCAAAGAAAACCACGATCAAGAAAAAGGCGATGATACCCACATTGCCGTAGCCGATGGTTTCAACAGTATCGCGTACCAAATTGCCACCGCCAGTGACTGCAAAAATACTTGTGAACATGGTGCCACCCGCGATGATCAGCATGATCATCGATGTGATGCGCAAGGTCACACCAAGTGAGTCCATGATCAGCTTGAGATTTAACTCACGGAACATTAATGTCAGCAGCACAGTGCCCGCTGCACCAACCGCCGCCGCTTCAGTCGCCGACGCAATCCCTGCCAGCAAAGACCCAAGCACCATAACGATCAACGCCAACGGGGGCAGCATTGCGGTCATCGAAATCTTGAGTTTTTCAGTGACGGGCGTAGAGCGCTGTGCCAAAGGCAAAGGCGGCGCATCGTTTGGACGCATGATGCTGCGCACCAAGATATAGCCAACAAAGAACACAACCATGAGCAATCCAGGCAAGATCGACGCCGCAAATAGTTGGCCGGTTGAGAGCTGTGCAATGGAGGCATAAACAACAACGATGACGGAAGGCGGGATAATGGTACCCAACGATCCGCCCGCACAAATTGTGCCCGCGATCAGATCATTTTTGTAACCAGCTTTCATCATCGGTGGGATGGCCATCATGCCAACGACGATTTCAACGGCACCTACCACACCGGATGCGGCTGCAAAAATTGCGCACATCGCGATGGTGGACAAAGCGAGGCCACCGGGCAACCCACCGAGCCAAAGTTGTAGCGCATAGAACAGGCGTTTGGCGATGCCTGAGCGTTCCAACACCGCGCCCATGAAAATGAAAAGTGGGATCGCTGCGAGTACAAAATTTGAAGCGGTACTCAGCAGTGGGCCATAGAGTTGCAAGATAATCAGATCACCAAAGACCGTGTAGCCAAAGGCGACCGCGATGATCATCAAGGAAAACGCGACAGGCACACCGACGAAAACCAGCACGAACAATGCCGCAAACATAAGTAGGGGTATCATGGGCTAGCTCTCCAAATCTTGTCGTTCGGTGTTGGTTTCGCCGGGGGTTTTCGCGCCAGACAAATAGTTGACTGCTTCGACGATGAATTGCAGGGAAAACGCCAAAAGACCCAGTGCAATGACGGTATAGAATGGCCAGACATGGGGCGCCCATGGGCTGACGCTTTCCAGCTCGCCGGTATTGAACGCCTTGAGCGCCTTAGTTGCAGCCACGTTTGTGAAAGCAAATCCAATCGGTGCCATCACGAGCAGATAAACCAAGCCGTTCAGGATTTGTTGTACGCGGCGTGGGAATTTTTGCGACAAGAAATCAATGCGAACATGCGCGTCTTTTTGCAAGGAATATGCAGCCCCGAGCAAGAAAATAGACCCGTTCAGCATATAAGAAATATCAAAGGCCCAAAGGGTCGGAGCCCCAAAAACGTAACGTGCGATCACTTCGTACAGCATGGCAACGATCAAGCAAAAGATGACCAAGCGGCCGAAAAAACCCAAAACGGATGAAAATTGTTCGCAGATGTTGCGTAGGATTATCATTGCGGCCTCCGTAAAAGATGGCCAGCACTGGGGCCGACCATCTTAGTTAGGTTGAGTTATTCCGCGGAATCGCGAACCAAATAGCCTGAGTTTTCAGCCCAGTTCGTTTGGTATGTAAAATAGCTGTCGAGCACGTCTTGCATCCGCGGATTGCCAGCTTCAGATTGCTCTGCGGCTTTCTTTTGAGCCCAGTTGCGACCCGCTTGGCGGATCTTTTCGGACTCTTCTGGCACCATTGTGATCAGCTCGACGTTGGTCTCGCGGAATTCAGCCATGGCTTTGATGTCGGCATCGCCAAAGCGTGTGAAACCTTCGTAAGTGGTGAGTTTGGCGGCAGCTGTGATCAACTCTTGCAGGTCAGCAGGAAGCGCGTCCCATGTTTCTTCTTTGACGAACACTTCCCACATGAAGGACGGCTGATGAACGCCGGGCATAATCATGTAAGGTGCGACTTCGTGGAAACCTTCGGTGATGTTCGCGCCGGGGGTAGACCACTCAACGGCATCCACACCTTTGCGTTGCAAGAGCGAATAGATTTCAGTGCCCGGAACCACGGTTGGAACGCCGCCGAATTCCTCTTGCAAAACAGCCGCAAAAGCACCGGATGTGCGATATTTCAAGCCTTTCAGATCTTCGACTGTTTCGATTTTAACATTCGAATGCGCCATTATTTCTGAGGTGCCGACACCAACTACAAGGCTGTGCAGTCCCATGTCTGCGCTGCGAAACGCCTGCAACATCTCTTCGCCACCACCTTCATAAACCCAGTGCAGTGTTGCTTCTGGTGACATACCGCCGGGGAAACTGGCGAAAATGGCGTTGGTCGCGTCTTGGTTTACCAAATAAGACGGCGTGGAGTGGCCAACTTCGATCACGCCGTCTTGCACGACTTCATATGCTTTGAACGCAGGGGCCAGAACACCAGCGCCGAACGATTGGATGTCAACACGGCCAGATGTGAGGGAGGAAACGTTTTTAACAAACTGTTCCATGAATGTCTGATAGACAAACGACCCTTCGCCAACACCGGCAGTCATTTTCCAATCGACTTCAGCAGCATAAGCCGCACTAAATGAGGTCGCAACGATAGCAGTTGCGGCGAGCATGTTTAATATTTTCATAATATCCTCTGAACTGTTGGTGGTTTTTGGCACGCCCCTGTTTGAGATCACCGTTGCTATGGCTCGATTAAGTCGAACTCTGGTTTTTAGACGTAGATGTGATGCCGCCTTTGAACGGATCGTTTTCATGAAACAGCAAAATGCTTTCTGCCATAACAAAGGCTTGTCCGGTGATCTTTGGAATGACACCGCCGTTCGATCCCTTTTGGTAAGAGATCCTATACGGACTGCCGATCACGCTTTTTTGGACGATGTCCTGATCAGGTTCCAGTAAGCCATCAGCTGCTAAACAGGCCAATCGTGCAGAACTGGCCGTGCCACAGGGCGATCTGTCATAGGCGTCATCTGGGCAAAGTACGAAGTTACGGCTGTGAATGCCGTCTTCGGGCGATGGTTCTTGAAACACTATATGGTCAACAGGTTGCCCTGCGTCACCGCCAACACCCTGTGCGATTGTTGCCGCGCGAATGGCAATTGCCGCATCTGTGAGCGCGCGAATGTTTTTGACCTCAATGGCGATTGGGCTAGGATCAATAATGTAGAACCAGTTGCCACCATAGGCCACATCACCGGTAATCGTGCCCAACCCGTCGACCTCGACCTGAGCACCGTTATGGGTGCGGCGGCTTTCGACATTTGTGATGGTTGCAGTGTTCATATCGGTGAGGCAGATTTCAATCACACCAACAGGGGTTTCGATTTTGTGGGTGCCAATATCAATGCGGCCAAGATGGGCCAACGTCACAGCCAAACCAATCGTGCCATGACCACACATGCCAAGCACCGCTTCAGAATCGAAATAGATGACACCTGTGACGCAGCTTTGATCAACGGGTTCGACCAAAAGTGCCCCGACCATCGCGGTCTGACCGCGTGGTTCTAAGATGACTGAATGGTAAAAAGATCTGTGTTCTAAGGCCAATAATTGCGCACGTTTGGACAGTGGCCCTGTCCCAAGGTTAGGACCACCGCCAAGTATCACACGGGTGGGTTCCCCGCCTGTGTGACTGTCGATTACATGCATTCAGCAATGACTCCGCCAAGCTGGGACCAATCCGCGAACCATGTGCGGAACAAAGTGTATTGTTGCTCGCAATAGTTGCGCTGTGCGTCTGTCAAAACATCGGTTTCATTGAAGTGCAGGCGGTATTCTTCTTCCCCGTTCAAAACGAGCAAGTGCTTGTAGTAAAGCACCAAATCTGTGCCCTCATCAAAGCTGGACAGAACGCCAATGGCCTCTTCCAATTCCAAGGCGCGCTTGCGGGCTTCGGCGTGACCAGTGGCTGCTTTTTGCGATAAAGATGCCAATAGCAGTGCTTCTTTTGGCAATGCTGTTCCGATACCCGTGATCGAGCCCGTTGCGCCGCAATTGACGAAGCCGTGGAACACTTCAGTGTCGACGCCGACCATCAATGTGACTTGATCGTCTTGTGATGTGATGTGCTCGGCGGCATAGCGCAAGTCTTCTTTGCCGCCAAATTCTTTGAAACCGACCAAGTTGGAATGCTCTGCGCGCAAGGCAAAAAACAAATCAGCACGCGTCGCAAAGCCGTAAACAGGGCTGTTGTAGATGACGGCGTCCACATCTGGCGCGGCGTTCAAGATGGATTTGAAGTGGTTCTTTTGTGCGATCGCAGAGGACCCCCGCGATAAGACGCGCGGGATAACCATCAAACCAGCCGCACCAACTTTCTGAGCATGGGCTGCAAGCGCTGTTGCGGATTTTGTGTTGATCGCGCCTGTGCCGACGACAACTGGAACGCCGGCTTTTACGAGCTTTTCGACGCCTTCCATGCGCTGTTCATTTGACAGCAGGGGCCAGTCGCCCATCGAACCACAATAGACAACGGCAGACATTCCAGCCGCAATCATTTCTTTGCCCTTGCGCACAAGTGCCTCGAAATCAGGCGTGCGGTCAGCTTTGCATGGGGTCATTAGTGCTGGCATTGTGCCTGCAAAAATATTGGACATAGTCGTTTTCCTTAATTGCGCAGAGATCCCAATGGACCCTCGGCCTATCGACACTCGCAGTTTAATAACTGGTGAGCTGTGTACTCTAAGGCAGTTCTCTAATGCTTTGGGGGTGAGAAACCTGCTATAGGTGATGTATATTGGATTCTGTATCCAAAAAATAGAAGTAATTTACATCAAAGACAGTATTTTCTGCTATTGCATACTGATCTGCTCAAATTTAGCACTTCTTGTCTCCATCCGGCTTAGGCTTATCCATCTCTGCTATTGGGCCGAGGGCATTCCAAGGCGCAAACCGCAACGATCAAGACGTTCTTCAAATCCATCATGCTTGGGACATCTCTGCGCGATACCTTGCCATGCTGGGCGAGGCAGAATTGGTCTGGCGGTATTCTTGGGAAACACGGCGGCTGGTTGAGGGTCAGGGGGCTACATCAACAGATTACCATCCGCGACGCCGCCACTCAGCATTGGGCTGGTTTCGGGCGCATAGTCGCTTGAACGCGCACTTGGAGCAGTCCAAAAGCGCGACAGGCCCAATTCACATATTATTCCTAAGAATAGATCTGCCCATCAAGATTTTAAGGATAGGTCGCTGATTTGAGCAAGATGTAGAGTAAGGTACTTTTTTAGTTGATTAAGATAGACGCGCACTTCATGCCATGATGGAATGCGATGATTGTCACGTCACGAATCTTGGTACTGTAAATTCAGCGCGCAAACTCAGCATTGAACTCAGCCAAGCCTAAAGACAGCCTCTCTGCGATAACAAAAACCTCCACTTCTTTTTTATACCACCGTGCATACGGTCTCTTTTTTTGGGATACGACAACCATGACCAACGCTGCAATTCGCTCTGCATATCTCACGGATGAAACGTCTTTGGTTCGCAGGCTCGTGAATGAAACTCAACTGAGTGACGCCCAAAGAACCGCAATTTGTGCGCAGGCACAAAAGTTGGTGCAAGATGTGCGTGATACGGGCAAAATCGGCGTCATGGAGCGTTTTCTGTCTGAGTATGGCCTGTCAACGAATGAAGGCGTGGCATTGATGTGCTTGGCTGAGGCCATGTTGCGTGTGCCAGACACACATACCGTCGATGCATTGATCCGCGATAAAATCACGCCACATGATTGGGCAAAACATATCGGCGACTCTGGCTCAATTTTGGTGAATGCTTCGACTTGGGGTCTGTTGCTCACGGGCAAAGTTTTAGATCAAGATGGCACGCGTGTCGCAGGGACGTTGCGCGCTTTGGTGCGCCGCCTTGGAGAGCCCGTCGTGCGCACGGCTGTTGGCAAAGCGATGGCGCAAATGGGATCGCAATTCGTGCTTGGCCGCTCTATCGCTGAGGCGACAAAACGCGGTGATGCAATGGTCGCCAAAGGGTACACATATTCCTACGATATGCTCGGAGAAGCCGCCCGCACAGATGCGGATGCCTTAGAGTATCACGAGGCTTACGCACGCGCGATTAAAGCGATCGCTGTGCGTGCAAAACACCAAGATGTACGTGAAAACCCGGGTATTTCGGTCAAACTCTCCGCCCTTCATCCACGCTACGAATATGCGCAACGCAGCGAGATGCTGCCCGTATTGTGTGCGCGCCTTCTGGAACTTGCGCAAGCTGCGGCCAAAGCGAAAATCGGCTTCAACATTGATGCAGAAGAAGCAGATCGTCTCGATATTTCGCTCGAAGTGATCGAGCGTGTGCTGTCCGACGAAAGCCTTGCGGGATGGGATGGATTTGGCGTGGTGGTGCAAGCCTTTGGTCGGCGCGCCATGCCAACATTGGACTGGCTCTATGAACTTGCCGTTCGGCTGGACCGCAAGATCATGGTGCGCTTGGTGAAAGGTGCGTATTGGGACCAAGAGATCAAGCGCGCACAGGTCATGGGCCTTGCCGACTATCCTGTTTTGACACGTAAATCCCATACAGATGTTTCATATCTCGCTTGCTCTCGAAAATTGTTGGGTATGACCGATCGAATATACCCTCAATTTGCCACGCATAATGCGCATTCGGTTGCTGCCGTTCTTGAAATGGCCGACGATCCAAACAGCTTTGAATTTCAACGCCTCCACGGTATGGGGGAGGTGCTACATGACGCCGTGCTGTCACGGCATGGTTCCCGATGCCGCATCTACGCCCCTGTGGGGGCGCATAGGGATTTGCTGGCCTATCTGGTGCGCCGTTTGCTTGAAAATGGCGCGAACTCTTCCTTCGTGAACCAAATCGTAGACGAATCCGTGTCCGCCGAACACATCGTGCGTGATCCAATTGCCTTGGTCAAAGCAAGTGGTTTTCAACCCAGCAAAGCGATCGCACGCCCAAACGATATTTTCGCACCGCGCCTTAACAGTCGAGGATACGACATCACAGACCCGCTTGAGATTGCCAAGATCAACTCTGGCCGTGCTCAGTTTGCCGCGCCGTACCAATGGTCTGCAGCCCCTGTAACGTCGGCGCCGCACGCAAGTGGGACCGCGCGGGATCTGTTCAATCCCTCTGCGCCTCAAGAACGGGTGGGCACAGTGATTGAGGCAGATAAAGCGTTAACTGAAAACGCTGTGGGGCTTGCTGTTGTAGCACAAGGGGCTTGGGCGCAAATCGAGCCGAATGTCCGAGCGGCTTTGTTGCGTAAAGTGGCTGACCTGTATGAGGACAATGCCCACGAAATCTTCGAGCTTTTGGCCCGTGAAGCTGGCAAAACTTTGTTGGATGGCATTGCAGAATTACGCGAAGCCGTAGATTTTCTGCGGTATTATGCGGATGAAATACAGGATTTGAACACCGGCAAGTCCGCGCATGGAGTCATCGTTTGTATTAGTCCATGGAACTTTCCGTTGGCCATCTTCACAGGACAAATTGCAGCAGCACTGGCAGCAGGCAATGCTGTCATTGCAAAGCCCGCAGAGCAAACACCTCTGATTGCTGCGCGTGCGGTCGCATGGATGCAAGACGCAGGTATTCCAACGGATGTGGTGCAGCTTTTACCTGGCGGCGGCTTGACTGTGGGGGCACCCTTAACCGCTGATCCTCGTATTAATGGCGTGTGTTTCACCGGCTCAACAGACGTTGCCAAATTCATTGAGCGTCAACTGGCCAAGACATCGCCCAACGCTATGTTCATCGCTGAAACCGGCGGAATCAATGCAATGATCGTGGATTCGACGGCCCTTATGGAACAAGCCACGCGAGACATTATACGTGCGGCATTCCAGTCGGCAGGTCAAAGATGCTCGGCTTTGCGCGTCCTTTATGTACAAGACGATGTGCGCGAAGAACTTCTTGAAATGTTATCGGGCGCGATGGATGCCCTTACGGCTGGGGATCCGCGGGATCTTGCAACAGATGTTGGGCCTGTGATTGACAAAGACGCCTATGATGGCATCCAAGGCTACCTTCAAGACATGTCTAAAAAACAGCGGATCGTGAAACAAATTTCAGTGCCACAGGCAGGGCTTTACGTCCCGCCAACCATCGTGCACGTCGACAGTATCGCGGATGTAAAGCGTGAGATTTTTGGCCCAGTGCTGCATATTGCCAGTTTCGATGGTGCGCGCGCGGAAGATGCTATCGAGGCGATAAATGCAACGGGATATGGCCTAACCTTTGGCATCCACACCCGTATTGACCGCCGTGTTCAATATGTCTTGGACCGTGTTCATGCTGGAAATGCCTATGTCAACCGCGACCAAATTGGCGCAGTTGTCGGCTCGCAACCCTTTGGGGGGCATGGCCTCTCTGGAACAGGACCCAAAGCCGGCGGCCCTTTCTATTTGCCTCGGTTTCAAACCTCTTCTTTCAAAGATCATTCAGCGCCTGCAGGTCTTGCGTCAGTCTCTGAGGGTCAGGCCGCGGATGCTTTGAAAACGTTGCATGCCCAAGATTGGGCAACATCTACGAACCGTATCACTGAATTGCGCGCGGCCCTTCGCGGCAAGTCAGCCAAGGTCATGTCGGCGGTTGCCGCGCTTGAATATGGGCCCATCGATTTGCCGGGCCCAACGGGAGAAGCAAACCGCCTCCAGCTGACGCCTCGGGGGACTGTTTTGTGTTTAGGACCGGACACAGAAAGCCTTATGTCGCAAGCACTGCAAGCCTTAGCGGCCGGCAATGCTGTCTTGGCAATCGCGCCGGGGGCCTCATCAGCGTTGCGTCCTCTCTCTGGCCTCAAGGCGCCTTTGGCCATTTTAGACGGTTCGCTTGATCTTGAGGCTTTAGAAACGTTGGATGTTGACCTTGTCGCAATCCAAGCTGGCCCTGATCATATGCGTGCGCTCAAAATAAAGCTCGCTGAACGATCAGGAGCCATTATCAAAGTGGTCACAGAGCCTCTCGCGCCAGAGCAGTATTGCCACGAACGCACCACCTGCATCGATACAACGGCAGCTGGCGGGAATGCGTCCCTGCTTGCGGACATAGATGCGGATTGATCATAATATCGCGTTTAGAGTCTCAAAAATATGCGTCTTTGCGGCGTTCTAGGCCTTGGTCTCTCGAAGGTGATTATCGCGCGTTGGTCGTGCCGAGTCTGAAGGTTCAAAGCTAACTTCGCTGTCTTTTAGGTTGGTCTGTTTATCGTATATTTGCGCGGCGGCGCAGCAACCTGTTTGCATTCGTACAGGGGGGCAGTGTTATACGTAGCCCGAGCACCTGATTGAGGTCGTGCTACAGCTTTGCGTCCTATGAGGTGCATTTCTGTAGTTTTGCCCACAAAATCAACAAACTACCGGAGATAAGTCATGATGAAGAAGAAAAAGATTGTTGTCAAAATCGGATCCAGTCTTTTGGCTAACAGTGACAATTTAACACTTCGCTATGCTTTTATGAACGGTCTGTTAAGCGATCTCGCGCAACTTCAAAGGGAAGGTTACAATATTATTTTGACCTCGTCTGGTTCGGTTGCGCTGGGGTTGAACATGGTCGGAAAACGCCCCGAAGACGCGGGCGTTCTTGACAAACAAGCCGCCGCTGCATGCGGCCAACCCCTGTTAATGAATGCCTACCGCCAAGTCGCTTCAGAATATGATTTGAGCGTCGCACAGATGTTGGTGACTGTCGAAGATATGGAAGAAAGTCGCCGCTTTCTGAACATCAAAAATACGATGCTAAGATTGTTCGAAAACGATATTTTGCCCATCATTAACGAGAACGATTCCGTTGCGACGCGCGATCTACGTGTTGGCGACAATGATCGATTGTCCGCTAAGGTCGCGCAAATGATTGAGGCCGATACATTGATAATCTTGACCAGTGTTGAGGGGCTGTACGACCGTGACCCGTCTGATGAGGACGCGAAGTTCATTCACGAAATCGAAGACGTGAGCGAGCATCTCGAATCCACGACAGGTATCAGTACGCTTGGAAGTGGGGGGATGCTCACGAAAATGCACGCGGCAAACATGGCGCAGAACGCTGGGGTTGAGACGATTATTGCAGAGGGTATCATAGAGCGCCCTGTGTCATCCGTACTTGAGAGTGAGCGCCGTTTCACACGTTGCCTTGTGCGCGGCAAGACGGCTTCACCGTTGAAGATTTGGCTGAGCAACCGTTTGCAGGTGTCGGGTACGCTCGTTGTTTCAAATGAAGTATCCTTAGGTATCATCGAGCGCAAACAAGGTGTTAGCCGTGTAGATGTCATTTCAATCCAAGGGGATTTTACCAAGGGCGATGTCCTGCACATTTACAACGAAGATGGTGAAGAAGTGGCGCGTGGGCTGACAAATTTTTCGTCCGAAGAAACCATGCTTATGGCACGCCATCTGGATATGCCGGTTGAAGAGGTGATCGGTTATAAGACGAAAAGTGACATCGTCGGTGCGGAGAACATTCTGGTTCTTGAGGAATATCACCTGCAACTGGAAGCCCCTGAGCAGGACGCGAAAGTTGTTATCCCTGCATAAAGCTCTTTGACGGGGCTCGGCCGTTTGCATGGCCGAGCCCCGTCTGACGTCAGCACCTAGGGCAGGCATTGAGGGGACGCCCGTCTGGATGGTTACTGCTAAGCCAACTGCCGTTCGCGTGGTTTCATCCTGCTCACGGATAAGATCTACCGCTGGTGCCGCGCGTTGGGAGTACTCAATCACCAATGTGTCAATCGAGGAGACGCCGGTGGGCTGAGCATGTCGACCGTAGTCTTCAGTAATTCCAAAGTGTGCCGTCTTCGAGCCGCACAACTGGATGGCTGCCCGGTCTGTATTCATATCGCGCGGCTTCATTTTCATCAAAATCCACCCCAAGGCCCGGAGCATCGCTGACATGAAACAACCCGTCGCGCATCACATGTTCAGACGGGAACAGCGCGTCGCATTCGGGCGTGCCGAGGACGAGATATTCCTGAATGCCAAAATTGGGCGCCCATGCATTTAAATGATGTTGCGCGGCCATTGAAATGGGAGAGTGACTTGGCGCGCCGTGAAAACCGGTACGCACGTGGTGCAGTCCGGCCAAATCGATGATGCGTTTCACATGAGTAATGCCGCCCGCATAGGTTACTGCGATGCGAATGAAGTCGATAAGCTCGTTTTCGATTAGCGCGTTGCAGTCATAGATCGAATTGAACACCTCACCGATGGCGATGGGCACCGTCGAATGCTGACGGATCAAACGCAGGCTATTTTGATCCTCGGCAGGGGTCGGGTCTTCAAGCCAAAAAAGGCCCGCAGGTTCAACTGATTTCGCGAAGGCGGCGGCTTCGCGGGGAAGAAGGCGATGATGGACATCGTGCAGCAGTTTTAAGTCCGGACCAAATTTGTCCCGAATTTCGGCCAATGCTTCTGGCATGAAACGCATATAACGGTCTGTATCCCAAACTTCAGTTTTGGGGATGATGCCTCTGAAATCAGTGATGTAGTCGCCGTTCGTGCCCTTTTTATCAGGCACGGCATAACTGGCAGTGGGCATATCTGGGATGCCGCATTGGACGCGAACGGCCTTGTAGCCTTGTTCGACGTAGGACGAGATAGAGTCCATCAAGTCGGGTAAATCCGCGCCCGTTGCATGGGCATAGACCATCGCGCCATCGCGACTTTTTCCGCCGAAAAGCTGATACAGCGGCATGTTTGCCAGCTTGCCTTTGATGTCCCAAAGCGCCATGTCGATCGCACCAAAAGCAGCCATAGCGATTGGTCCGCGACGAAAATATGCACCACGATAAAAGTACTGCCAAATGTCTTCGCTGCGGCGTGGATCCATCCCGATCAGGTTTGGGATCAGGTAGTCTTGTAGGTAGCTGGCGGGCAGTGTTTCGCGATTGTTAAGGGTCGCATCGCCAAGGCCATAAACCCCTTGATCGGTCATAATTTTGAGCGTGACATAATTCTTGCCCGGCCCGCCGACAAAGACTTTTGCACCAGTAATTTTCATGATGTGGCTCCCAAGAGGTCCGTCACATCTGCCCAATTTTCAGACCGGCGGATCACGTCGATGATGTTTTGGTACTGCGCGCCTTGCGCAAAAGTAGGGTAGGCGGGCACATCTTCGCCAAGGATATCGCGCACAAAGAGGTTGGCCAAAATATGCCAACACTGTTCTGTTTCTCCCAAACCGGCAGGCATGAGGGCCGCGATTTCAATCGGTGTCGGCAGATCTGTCCAATTTGCGCCATCATGCAATGACAAAGTGCCGGAGCCATAGTGTCCCTTGATATAGATCGCGCCTTTGGTGCCGTAAATCATGATGTGATCCTCATGAAAGCGTGGCACCAATGCCCCGTGTTTGAACAGTACGGAAATGGGTTGGGTGGCCATCGCAGACCGCAGCCGTGCCATAACCGTATAGGACCACTCGACGTTGCTATCACCCCATTCCAAATCAGGATCATTTAGGTTCTTGGGGATTAAGGCACGCCGTTTGGTAAAGTCGTGAACGCCGTCAACTTTGGGCGCGCGTCCAAGATCATCACGCACATCGCCAGCGACTTGCAGGATTTCGCCATCTGTTAAAGCCTGCGCAATGGCCAGTGAATGGGTAAAGTTGTTGTTGAGCCGCCCACCGCCATCTTCGGCGCGATGCGACCAACCAAACGGAATGCCGCGTTCAAGGTTGAAATGCGAGATGCTCTCGATCTCAGTCGGCTCCCCGATCACGCCTTGGGCGATCAGCTGCTTGGCGTGTTGGACGCTGGCCGTGTACTGAAAGCTGGCAGCATAAGCCGTTTTGACGTCTTTGGCCTTGGCCTGCGTGTAAAGCTCAGTTGCGGTGGCGCCGTTCGTGGTCATGGGTTTGTCACAAAAAACATGGCAGCCCGCCGTTATGGCCAGCTTGATCTGTTCATAATGAGCCCCTCCTGGGGTCGCTATGGACACAATGTCAGGCTTTAGCTCTGCCAAGGCCGCAGCCCAATTTGTGCTGGCATAAGGGATCGCCAAGTCCTTTGCCACATCACGCACCACGTGATCCGTACGGCCAACCATGCCTACGACCTGCGTGCCTGCATCACGAAACGCGACCGTGTGGCCCTTGCCTGCAAATCCGGTGCCTGCGATCAAAACCTTAAGTTTCTTCATTGTCTTTTCCTCCCGACTTTCGTCCTCACCATCATATTCTCCCAAGATACGTCATTGAGATGGCTGTGATTATTCCGCTACTTTTATCCGCTTCCAATCGCCTTTCCACATACGGCGGTGGAAGGCGGGAAATTTCAGAAATTCTTCCCAAAGGAACAACGATAGGATCCAGAAGGCAGAAAGATCGAAGTAAAATATGAGCAAAGCTGTCGCGGGCACGCGGAAGGCCCATTGCGGCCAAACAAAAACGTGCATGACATAAACTGTATCGCCCGCCGCGCGCAAAGTGTTGCCGCAGATTGCGTTGGTGGCGCGGGGAAACTGAATGATCAGCAAAATAGGCAAGAACCCAAACAGGATTGCGCGGGTTTCGACCTCAAGGTTTGGATAAAGCCAATCTATTGAAAAGCTCATTGCCAAGAAAGTTACAGCTACGATTCCAGCCGCCACAAATGCACCGATCCAAGCGCGCGACAGGAAGCGGTCTAGCACGTCTTCTGGTGTGTCTTTGCCCAAAAGCTGTGCCACCAATATGCCCGTTGCTTGGGTCCACTGCATTGCAATCTGACCTGTCAGCATATTCCACGGCGCAATCAGGGTCATGGCGGCGAACCCATTCAAGGACATGCTTGCGTACATCAATGAACACACATGGGCTGCAAGGTTTGAACTTACGAAGGTCGCAGCGATCGGTAAGGCAAACAAAACATGCCGCTTGAATGAAGGCAAAAACGTGCCATTACGCCAGCCTTCGACTCGACGTAAATGCCCGTAGGAGCGCAGCAGCAGGACGCTCCAGAACCCGGTTTGAACGGTGATCGCGATGGCGCTGCCAATAGCTGCGCCTGCCACGCCGAGCGCCGGAAAGCCCCAAAGGCCGTGAATCAAGACAACACTGAAAGCGATATTTAAAGGTACCGAAAGCAGGTATCCGTAAAGGGGAAGCTTACTGCGACTGCATCCATTAAAGAAACTTGCGATCGCCTGACCGATAGATTCACCTAAGATGACGATGCAGAAAATTGACAAATAGGTTTGCGCTTGATCCGAGATCTCAGCTGTTGGCGCTAGGGCTTCGGTTAGAATGCCCCCCAACAGTTGGATCAGGCCAACACCTATAACGCCGATACTTAGACTAACAGCTAGCCCAGACGCCAATACCGATTTCAAGAACACTGGATCGTTGCTTCCTACGGCCTGAGCGGTGCGAATTTGCATGGCTTGGGAAAATGCGAAAATGAAGCCAATGACGATCCCGCCGAGAGCGGCTGCCAATCCCATCGCGGCAAGCGCCCCCTCCCCAAGAGACGACAGCAAAAATCCATCAATCACCACAGTCCCGTGCAGAAAAATCGCCTTCAGTGTCATGGGCCACGCAAGAGAAAAAATCTGACGAGCTCCGGGAGCGTTTTTTTGGGCGAGGTGTTCTGTATTGTCTTGCATGGGGTTCTTTCGTTTCACTCAATATGCAGCAAGCAATGGGCGTCATCGCAATTTGCCCGCGCTGCATTAGTTGTAATGCGCTCAAAATAGTCGATCTTATCTAATGCACGCTTGGTGAGCTTGCCCAGTTTTATGCTGTTTTGTTGACGGACTAACAGTAGATTAAGGTTGGCCCTTTGCGTGAACATATCGCACGCAGTAGGGGCCGTAGGGCGGGGCGCACCGAGCTGCAAAGCATCCTTTATCTCGAAAACCCGATCACTCAGTTTCAACGTCATCGATGACATCTAATCATTTAGAAAACTCATCACTTCAGCAAAGGTCGCGCGTTGATTCAGAACTGCGGCTGCATGAGGCATGCAAGCGACCCTTTTGTATCTGCACTCATATTTACGCTACCAGAAAGAAAATAGGAATACTAGCTCTGGTATACTAGTGTGGGCACTGGTATACTAGTTAAGAGTTGATTCGGTCCTAGCTTTGGGCTGAAATCCAGCAACGTCAAAGGGGAGGACATAATGTCTGGCGTGAATCTAAGCGGAATCGTAAAGGCCTACGGGGCGGTGCAGGTTGTACATGGAATTGATTTGGACGTTGCAGAGAAGGAGTTTGTTGTTCTTGTTGGCCCGTCCGGCTGTGGCAAGTCTACAACGCTTCGGATGGTTGCTGGGCTTGAAGAAATTTCTGGTGGTGAGCTGACCATTGATGGTCGCTTTGTGAATCGGGTTGCTCCCAAAGACCGTGATGTGGCGATGGTTTTCCAAAACTACGCCCTGTATCCGCACTTAAATGTGGCAGACAACATGGCTTTCGGATTGCGGATCCGTAAGATGCCTAAGGACGAAATCAAAACCACCATCGCTGACGTGGCTGAAATCCTTGGCTTGACACCTTATCTGGATCGCCGTCCATCCGATTTGTCAGGCGGACAGCGCCAGCGTGTCGCTATGGGGCGTGCGATCGTGCGTCATCCTAAAGTTTTCTTGTTTGATGAGCCGCTCTCGAACCTTGATGCCAAGCTACGCACGCAGATGCGCGCAGAGATCAAGCGTTTGCACAAACGCCTTGGAGTGACATCTATCTACGTCACTCACGATCAAGTCGAGGCTATGACTTTGGCGGATCGGATCGTGGTTATGAATGACGGCAGAATTGAACAGGTCGGCACGCCGATGGAATTGTTCAACAATCCTGCCAACACCTTCGTTGCTGGCTTCCTTGGCTCACCGCCGATGAACCAATTGAAGGGTGTGTTGACGCAAACCGGCGTGAAGGTTGGCGACGCAGAGATCAAAATCGACGGCGCTGCTGCCGAAAACGCTGGTCGCAATGTGATTGTGGGCATTCGCCCTGAGCACGTGACACTGCAAGCTGAGGGTCAGTCTTCTAGCCTTCCGCTTTCACTGGATCTGGTAGAACCCCTTGGATCCGAGGCGTTGCTTCACGCACGTTACGGCGAATCCGCACTTGTCTTCAAAGTCGAAACCAACGGTGACATTGATCATCTGTCTGGTGTCTCAGAGGTCCATGTGCAGCCCGATATGGTGAAACTGTTCGACGCCGACACAGGCCGTGCATTGAACCTAGGGGCTTGAAGACCATGGCAGAAGAAAACTCAAGCGCAAGCGGTCAGCCTGTTCAGAATGCCCGCACGGAAGGGCGCGAAATGCGCCGCCAAAATGCGAACGATGGACGGTGGCTTCGCCTTCTAGATCATTTCAAGCGTGAATGGCAGCTCTACGCGATGTTGCTGCCCACGATTATCTGGTTCCTCGTGTTTTTGTACAAGCCAATGTATGGTCTGCAGATTGCGTTCAAGGATTATTCTATTTTCCGCGGTGTGTCAGGCAGCCCTTGGATTGGTTTTGAACATTTCCATACACTGTTTTCGAATGATCAATTCATTCGGGCGGTCAAAAATACGATCATCATCAGCTTCTACAACCTTTTGTTTGGGTTTCCGGCACCGATTATTCTCGCTCTCATGTTCAATGAAGTGCTTCACGCGAGCTACAAAAAGACAGCCCAAACAATTGTTTACCTTCCACACTTTATATCTTCGGTCATTATCGCAGGTATCGTTATCACAGCCTTTTCACCCACAGCCGGTATCATCAATACCTTTATCAGCTGGCTTGGATTTGAACCGATTTACTTCCTAACTCAACCGGAGTGGTTCCGTCCGATTTTTGTCGGAACAGGTATTTGGCAAGAGGCAGGCTTTGGGTCCATCGTGTTCCTTGCTGCGATTTCAGGTGTGAATCCATCTTTGTACGAAAGTGCAGTTGTGGATGGGGCGAACCGTTGGCAAATGATGTGGAAAATCACAGTGCCGTCGATTTTGCCTACAATTTTGATCATGCTGATCATTCGGATCGGCAACGTTATGGAAGTCTCGTTTGAGTTGGTCATGTTGCTCTATCAACCATCCACTTACGCCACTGCTGACGTCGTGAACACATGGGTTTACCGACAGGGACTTCAATCGGGTCAATACGATCTTGCCGCAGCTGCGGGTCTGTTCAACGCTGTCGTTGCTTTGACGCTGGTGATGACCGCAAACACATTGTCGCGCCGCTTTTCGCGCACATCACTTTGGTAGGAGGATCAAACAATGATTAACTGGAACCTCTATTCACGCGGCGACAAATTCTTCGCCATTACTGTATCGGTCCTGATCGGGATGTTTACCGTCGCGACGCTGTACCCGTTCATCTATATCGCGGCGGTGTCTTTCAGTTCCGGCTTTGCAGCACAATCCGGCAAGGTGGTGTTTACCCCTATCGATGCAACGCTCGAAGCCTATGGCTATATTATCGGTGATCCAAAGTTTTGGCGCTCCTATGGGAACACCTTTATCTACACGATCGGCGGCACGTTTATGAGCATGTTGTTCATCATCCCCGCTGCATATGCGTTGTCACGCCCACAGCTAAAGGGACGTCGGGCCTTCAATCTGTTTATCGCATTTACAATGTGGTTTAACGCTGGCCTGATCCCGTTCTTCTTGAACATGCGTGACCTTGGTTTGCTTGACAGCATGTTCGGCATCATCCTTGCCTTCGCGGTGAATGCGTTCAACATCATCTTGTTGCGCAACTTCTTTGAGGCCATTCCGCAAAGCTTTGAAGAAGCGGCCCGGATGGATGGGGCCAATGACTTTCAAGTGCTTTGGAAGGTCTTTGTTCCATTGTCTAAGCCGGCTATTGCGACCATCACTTTGTTTTGCATTGTATCGCGCTGGAATGGCTTTTTCTGGGCCATGGTTTTGCTGCAAAGCGAAGAGAAGATCCCGTTGCAGGTGTTCTTGCGTCACACGATCGCAAACCTCAGCGACAATGACGAGTTTGCTATTTTGCAAACGGCAGCAGGGTTCAGTGCTGAAACTGTGACCGCAGCCATCATCGTTTGTTCGATCATCCCAGTGCTGATCGTCTACCCATTTATCCAGAAGTACTTCGAGAAGGGCATCTTGCTCGGGGGCGTCAAAGAATAATTTAAACGCAAAAGGGAGGAAACCACATGCGTAAACTAAGCCTAGCAGCGGTACTGCTTGCAGGAAGTGCGATCTCATCACCCGTCTTCGCAGACGGCCACCTAAAGATCGTGGATGAGCCACTGGAACTTACTATCCAGATGAACCATCGTGCCTACCCTATCTACGAAGAGGACTGGGCTGTCGAACAAGCCGCACGCGAGATGACCAACATTCATCTTAAGGACGTGACAGTGGGCGCAAACATGCGCACAGATTCAGAGAACTCCGGCAACACCGAAGCTCTGAACTTGATGTTGGCCACGGGCGAAGTCCCGAACATCGTCGGTTCGAGCCGGATCAAGGATTTTGTGAACCAGTATGGTCCAGAAGGCGCCTTTATTCCGCTCAACGATCTGATCGCAGAGCATGCGCCCCACATCGCAGCCTACTATGCTGAACGCCCCGATATCGCAGCTTCAGTGAAAGCTGCGGATGGCCAAATGTACTACATCCCTTACTTGCCAGATGGCAAATATGGTCGTGCTTACTGGATCCGCACCGATTGGTTGGATGCTCTTGGACTTGAAGTACCGCAAACAGTTGAAGAATACGAAGCTGTGCTGCGTGCCTTCAAAACCCAAGATCCAAACGGCAATGGTATCGCAGATGAAGTGCCACTGTTCTTGCGTCAGTGGCCTGAGCTTATCCGTATGGTCACCCTTTGGGATGGTCGCGCTCACGGTTCAGACACCTACCATGATTTCTACGTTGACGATGGCCAGATCACGCACGGTTACATCGGCGAAGGATATCGCGAAGGCATTAAAAACCTTGCGCGTTGGTACGCTGATGGCTTGATCGATGCAGAAGTCTTTACTCGCGGCAGTTCGGCGCGTGACTTCTTGTTCTCCGAAAACCTCGGTGGGTCCACACATGACTGGTTCGCCTCGACTGGCGGATACAACAGCCTGTCCAGCGAGATCGAAGGTTTTGAACTCAAAGCTATGGCGCCACCAGCCTCTATTTCTGGCAAGCGGATCGAAGAGCACCGCCGTATTCTGGTCAAACCTGACGGTTGGGCCATGGGGTACACCAACGAACACCCAGTTGAAACGATCAAGTACTTTGATTTCTGGTTCACCGAAGAAGGGCGTCGCCTTGCCAACTTCGGCGTTGAAGGCGTGCACTACGACATGGTCGACGGAAAGCCGATCTTCAAGCAAGAATTCCTTGATGCAGGTCCAGTCAACCGTTCGCTCAATCAGGTGGGTGCCCAGCTTCAAGGTCGTGGTTATTTCCAAGACTACAACTACGAAATCCAATGGACCAACGAGTTCGCTCTTGAAGGTATCGATCTGTACGAACAAGGCGATTACTTGATCCCTGACTTCCTCGGCGTATCTTTCACGGCCGATGAGCAAAAGGTCTATGACCGCTCTTGGGGGTCTGTGCGTGACTACATGTTGGAAAAACAGCAGTCTTGGATCCTTGGTGCAAGTGATGTCGAAGCCGGATGGGACGACTACTTGGCACAGCTGAACGATCTCGGCCTGCAAGATGTTCTTGAAGTGATGCAATCTGCATACGAGCGTCAGTACAGCGCAAACTAAATCCTCCCGCTCGAGGCAGCGATCTTTGCTGCCTCGAGCTCTTCCAGACACTCACAATATGCGGGAACACAATCCGATGGCGGCCACCAATCTTCCAAAGCTCGATGAACCCAAAGCGGGCGGATTAACCATTCAGTACAGCCCGACAGCTGAGACAGAGATCACTGAGAATCCACCGCGATTCATGTGGATTCCTGTCATTGATGAAGAGGCGGCCTATGTCTTGAGGGTCTCGACGGATCCGAAATTTCCCAAAGACAAAACGCAGACCTTTGCGAACCTGCCTTTCAATTTCTTTACGCCTGACGTCACGTTTGAGCCGAACAACTACTATTGGGCCTATGCCTCTTGGGACGCCGAAACCGGCGCGCCGAGCAGTGGTTGGAGCAGCAATCGCAGCTTTACACTTGCGGCTGATCTGCCTGAAACGCCTCTGGCGTCGCGCAGCGCGCGCCTTTCAACGGTTGCGACCGATCACCCGCGCTTGTGGATGACAAACGACCGATTGGGCGATTTCATCAAAGAGGTCAAAGCCAACCCAGACCATTGTGCATGGTCCACTTTTTACGAAAAATCAGTAGTGCCATGGATGGACCGCGACATCATTCGCGAACCCGCAGGCTACCCTGATCACAAGCGTACGGCTCCTGTTTGGCGCAAGACTTATATTGAACTCCAAGAAGTTTGGTATGCGATCCGCCATCTCGCGATCGGTGGTAAGGTCACTGGCAACGCCGAGATGACAGCACGCGCCAAAGAATGGCTTCTTGAGGCAGCAAGCTGGGACTCGATGGGCGTTACATCGCGTGCCTATACAGATGAATGGGCTTACCGCGTGTCTAACGCGCTCGCTTGGGGCTATGACTGGCTTTACGATGAATTGTCCGAGGATGAACGCGCCATTGTGCGAGCTTCCTTGTTGGAGCGCACACGCGACATCGCGGAACATGCGATCTTAAACGCCAAGATCCATCTGTTTCCTTACGATAGCCATGCGGTTCGGTCTGTATCGCTCTCAATTGTGCCTGCTTGTATCGCTTTGCTGGGCGACGACGAAAACGACGAAGCTCGTGGCTGGTTGAACTATTCTATTGAATTCTTGATGACAGTCTATTCGCCTTGGGGTGACAGCGATGGTGGCTGGGCCGAGGGTACGAACTACTGGATGATGGGCATCGCTTATCTGATCGATTCCGCCAACCGCTTGAAATCCTATACTGGCATCGATCTTTACCAGCGCCCGTTCTTGCAAAATACCGGTGACTTCCCGCTGTTCTGTAAAGCACCAAACACCCGCCGCGCGACTTTTGGCGATGACAGCACGCAAGGCGACCTGCCAGGCATCAAAACCGGCCTGAACATGCGCCAATTTGCTGGCGCCACCGGCAAAGGCGAATACCAATGGTACGCCGAAGAAAACCTGCGCACCAATCCAGACACCGAAATGGCGTTTTACAATTGGGGTTGGTGGGACACGAATTTCGATGAGCTGGTGTTCCAAACCGATTTCCCAGTTGTTGAAGCCACGCCCCCTAAAGGCGGCCTGCGCCACTTCAAAGGTATCGGATGGGTTGGCGCGCAACACGCGATGGGCGATCCGGACAACCACATCCAGTTCGTGTTCAAATCCTCTAAATTCGGCTCTGTCAGCCACAGCCACGGCGATCAGAATGCGTTCTGTATGGCCGCCTATGGCGAGGATATGGCGATCCAGTCGGGCTACTACGTGGCCTTCAATTCATCGATGCACCGCAACTGGCGCCGCCAAACCCGTTCCAAGAACGCGATCTTGATCAACGGCAAAGGCCAATACGCGGAAAAAGACAAATCCAAAGCCCTGAATGCGACAGGTAAGATCATTGCCGCCGAACAGCGCGAGGATCACATCTTTATCCACGGCGACGCGACAAAGGCCTATCAAAGCCTATCGCCAGAAGTCACACGGGCCGAGCGCGAGATCTATTTCGTGAAAAACTCATACTTTGTCATCATCGACAAGGTGGACGCGGAAACACCTGTGACGGTGGACTGGTTGCTTCATGCCAACAACAAATTTGAACTGGGCAAATCGTCGTTCCGCAACACGGGCGAACGGGCTGGTTTCTACGGACAGGTCGTTTGGTCAGAGGCGGGCAAGCCCGAAATCTCGCAAACAACGGATTTCCCCGACGTTGATCCCGCTGATTACGAAGGCCTGCCTGTCAGCACCTTCTTGACGGCGAAATATCCGGCGTCCACGCGACACCGGATTGCGACGCTGCTCGTGCCTTACAAGCTCGACGCGCCAAAACGGATCTTTAACTTCATGGACGATCAAGGCTATGACGCTGATCTCTACTTCACAGATTCCGAAGAGAGCACTTTCAAAGTGGTCCTCAAGAAGCTGGCAAACACCTAAGAACACCTGCGGAGAGTTAGAATGACTGTTAAGAACCTGTTCCCCGGCGCAGATGCCGAGCTTGTAACCGTTTCCGACGGCCTGAGCCGCAAGGTCGGGGCGTATAACGACAACCTGATGGTCGTGGAAGTGCATTTCGAGGCGGGCACTATTGCCCCCTTGCACCACCATGTACACGAACAAATCACTTATGTGATATCGGGCAAATTCGAATTCACTGTTGGCGACGAAACTTACATCGTAACCGCTGGTGACTCTCTTTATAAGCAATCCAACATCGTACACGGCGCGATCTGTCTTGAGGCAGGCACGCTTTTGGATGTCTTCACACCACACCGTGAAGACTTCCTTTGATCGAAAACAAATAGAATAACGAACGGAGAAAATTCATGACCAAACCTGTGATCGGATTCATTGGCCTCGGCCTTATGGGCGGCAATATGGTCGAGAACCTTCAAAAGAGGGGCTTCGAGCTGGTCGTGATGGACCTAAACAAAGATGCCGTATCTGCTGTAATAGGTCGGGGAAACGCCACAGAGGCGGCCTCTCCTAAGGAATTGGCAGAAGCGAGCGACATCGTTATGCTGTGTCTCACCACTTCTGAAGTTGTTGAAAAGGTCGTCTACGGCGATAACGGCATTCTGGCTGGTATTAAAAAAGGCGCTGTGCTTATCGATTTCGGCACATCCATCCCAGCCTCGACCCGTAAAATCGGTGCTGACCTTGCGGCAAAAGGCGCGGGCATGATTGATGCGCCGCTTGGCCGTACCCCAGCGCATGCCAAGGATGGTCTTTTGAACATCATGGCCGCTGGCGACCAAACAACCTTTGATCAGGTCAAGCCTGTGCTTGACGAACAAGGCGAGAATGTCTTTTACCTTGGCGCACTCGGTGCCGGACATGTCACCAAGTTGATCAACAACTTCATGGGCATGACGACTGTTTGCGCGATGAGCCAAGCCTTCGCCGTTGCCGATCGTGCGGGCGTTGATCGTCAGCAGCTGTTCGACATCATGTCCACGGGTCCGTCCAATTCACCGTTCATGGGTTTTTGCAAAAACTACGCAGTAGATGGCGTCAGCAACCTTGGCTTTTCGATCAACAACGCAAACAAAGATCTTGGTTATTTCTTGCAAATGGCTTCAGACATGGGCACGCGCGCTGAAATCGCTGAAGGCACCTCGCACAATCTTCAAGCTGCTGTGGACGCAGGTTTGGGGGACGAAAATGTTCCGAATATCTTCGACTATTTTCTGAAGCTCCAAAGCTAAATTAAAGAAGCAACCCGACCTGGTTTCGCGTAAAAGCGCTTGGCGGATCAGGACGGCAATGCATCTATAAACCTCAGGGGTAAGCCGGCTATTTAAACTGGCAGTCATGCAATCGTGGTTCAAGCCGATCCGAACACCTAATACGAGGTGGACAGGTGGGTTGGGATCACGGTTGATGCGCCTTTGGGGCGGTGTAGATGTATATGTATATGTTGTGAACGGTCTGCCTTGCGCATCTGACGCGCTTCATTAACGACGCGCGTAACTCACATGGATTTTGCTTCGTAACTGCTTATGATAGCGATTTCTACAGTGTCGGTTTTCATGCAACGTCTGACCGTCATTATATTTTTTGGTACCGAAGGCTGCTTTGAGTGCTATGACGGCATGTCTGACAATCAGGCCATAGGTCTTGAGTATCCTATATGTTTAAGCCTTTGATATAGATGCCCAAGTCCGGCATTGAATCTGGGATGTCTCACGCCAACAAAGAGCCAGATTGAAGCCTCTGCAAATTTTAAGTCTCTTGCACGTTTTGGAACGTATGGCGGTGTGGCGTGCCATGCAGATCGGTTCCTCAGATTTTGGGATACGTATCCATGGATTGCTAAGCTGCCGTCTAAGGTAGTGTTTGCAAAGACAGTGCTAAAAACTGCTTCTGAAAACAAACCTGTCTGCCGTCATCGTCTATGTCGCTCTGTCGTTTTCGGCATTTCAAAGCGTCCAAGGGCCGTCGGGCGAGACAAATCAGACGTGTGATTAATAATCAGGCATCCGTCATCTGCCAATGCAGGCGGCTTAAAATGTGACCCATTAACGCCGAGACATATGCCAAACGCTAAAGCGCATGCATTGGGCGATTCCAAAAGGAATTGGCTGTTGCTGCGATGCCGCGATTCGTCCATGATATCGGGAAGGAGCTTTTGCCATGTCAATTACTGCCAGCATCTATCATCTCACCCATTATAAATACGACAGACCGGTGACGTTGGGGCCTCAAACGATCCGTTTGCGTCCCGCACCGCATTCGCGCACACGCGTGATTTCGCATAGCCTCAAAGTCTCGCCATCGGCACATTTTGTGAACCACCAGCAAGATCCTTATGGCAATTGGCTGGCCCGTTTTGTGTTCCCAGAACCCGTGCGCGAATTCAAGATTGAGGTCGATCTTGTCGCGGATATGTCCGTCTACAACCCGTTTGATTTCTTCGTGGAAGACAGCGCAAAGGAATTTCCATTTTCCTATGACACCGACATTGCCCCTGACCTGAGCATCTATATGCGTACTGATCCAGTTGGGCCCTTGTTAAAGACCTTCATGGCCAGTGTCGCGCGCGACCCCATGGTGACGATTGATTTTCTGGTGATGCTGAATATGCGTTTGGCAAATGAAATCAACTACGAAATCCGCATGGAACCAGGTGTGCAAACCGCCGAGGAAACGCTGGGCCGCGTCGCAGGGTCTTGCCGCGATACCAGCTGGCTATTGGTGCAAGTGCTGCGCAACCTTGGCCTTGCTGCGCGCTTTGTCTCGGGCTACCTGATCCAGCTCAAGCCTGATTTGATCGCCTTGGATGGGCCTGCGGGCACCGACAAAGATTTCACCGATCTGCATGCATGGGTCGAGGTCTATTTGCCCGGTGCGGGTTGGGTCGGGCTTGATCCGACGTCCGGTCTTTTGGCCGGCGAAAGCCACATTCCCTTGGCCGCCACGCCGCATTATCGCCATGCCGCGCCTATTTCTGGACTCGCAAGTGCGGCTGATGTTGAATTTGCATTCGATATGCAGGTCACACGCACGGCAGAACATCCGCGCATCACCAAGCCGTTTTCTGACGATGCATGGGACGCGCTGAACACGCTTGGCAAAGCGGTCGACAAACGGCTTGAAGCTGGCGATGTGCGCTTGACCATGGGCGGCGAGCCGACGTTTGTATCCATCGACGATTTTGAAAGTGCCGAGTGGAATTCCGATGCAGTTGGTCCAACAAAACGTGGACTGGCTGACCAATTGATGCGCCGCTTGCAAGGCAAGTTCTCGACCGGTGGGTTGCTGCATTATGGGCAGGGCAAATGGTATCCGGGCGAAACGCTCCCGCGGTGGACCTTTTCGCTGTATTGGCGCAAAGATGGCCATCCGATCTGGAACGATCCTGATCTGCTGGCGAAAGAAGACACGTATGAAGATGTTGGGCCCGAGGATGCTCATGCGCTTTTGGCTGCGATTGCGACAAGCCTTGAGGTGCCACGCGAAAACGTCCTGCCGGCTTTTGAGGATCCTGCCGAGTGGATCATCAAAGAAGGCAATCTACCTGCGAATGTCACGCCCGAAAATTCCAAACTTGCCGATCCCGAAGAGCGCGCGCGCATTGCGCGTGTGTTTGAGCGCGGCCTGACAACCCCAGCAGGGTACGTCTTGCCCGTGCAACGTTGGCAGTCCCGTGCCTCAAGCCGCTGGATGTCAGAGGTCTGGGATATGCGTCGCGGTCAAGTGTTCCTTGTGGCGGGCGACAGCCCTGTCGGTTACCGCTTGCCGTTGGGCACGCTGCCGCATGTGCCCGAAAGCGACGTGTACTTTATCACGCCGCAAGATCCGACAGAACCACGCGCACCCTTGCCCACCCCCGTGGCGGAAAAGCAAGCAGAGCCACAGCAACCTGTCGCCCATCGCCAGCAAGGCAGTGCAGGTCAAGAACAGGTTGAGCAAACACTGGGTGATCTCAATGGACGCGTGCGCACCGCGATTTCGGTCGAGCCGCGTGACGGGCGTCTGTGCGTATTCTTGCCGCCCGTTGAAACGCTTGAAGACTATCTTGAATTGATTGCAGCGGTGGAAGCCGGTGCAAAATCCATTGGTCGCAAGGTATTGATCGAAGGCTATGCGCCGCCGCATGATCCGCGCGTTGAAGTGATGCGCATCGCGCCAGATCCTGGCGTGATCGAGGTTAACATCCACCCCGCCGCCAATTGGGACGCTTGCGTGCACACCACTCAAGCAGTCTATGAAGAAGCGCGCCAGTGCCGTTTGGGGGCCGATAAGTTCATGACCGACGGCCGTCATACTGGCACGGGCGGAGGCAATCATGTTGTTGTCGGAGGTGCGACGCCCAATGACAGCCCGTTCTTGCGCCGTCCTGATCTGTTAAAAAGCCTGATCCTGTTTTGGCAGCGCCATCCCAGCCTGTCCTATCTTTTCGCGGGTACTTTTGTTGGTCCGACATCGCAGGCCCCGCGCATCGATGAGGCGCGCCATGATGTGCTGTACGAACTTGAAATTGCGTTGGACCAAATCTGGCCACCCTCTGAAGGGGCCACTGTGCCCCCATGGTTGACCGACCGTCTGTTGCGCAACGCGCTGATTGATGTCACGGGCAACACCCACCGGACCGAGATTTGCATCGACAAGCTGTTCTCGCCTGATGGGCCAACAGGACGGTTGGGCCTTGTCGAGTTCCGTGGCTTTGAGATGCCGCCAAACCCGCGCATGAGCCTTGCGCAACAATTGCTGTTGCGCGCCATTATCGCGCGCTGTTGGGAAAATCCGCTCAGCGGCAACCTGACCCGCTGGGGCACGACCTTGCATGACCGTTTCATGTTGCCCGCCTTTATCTGGGAAGACTTCTTGGACGTTTTGGGCGATCTGCGCGGCCATGATATGCACTTTGATCCAGCATGGTTCGAGGCACAGGCCGAGTTCCGCTTCCCGTTCTGCGGTGAAGTCACCTATGAAGGTATCACATTGGAACTGCGCCAAGCGCTGGAACCATGGCATGTGATGGGCGAAACAGGTGCTATCGGTGGCACTGTGCGCTATACAGATAGCTCTTCGGAACGACTGCAAGTCACGTTGAAAGGCGCAAATCCAGATCGCTACACGGTCACGGCAAATCAGCGTTTTGTCCCAATGACGCCGACAGCGATCAACGGAACGCGCGTGGGTGGTGTACGCTATAAGGCGTGGAAACCCTCGATGTCACTGCATCCTGTACTTGAGGTCGACGCGCCACTGACGTTTGATATCTATGACACATGGACGGGGAAATCGCTTGGCGGATGCCGCTATCACGTCGCGCACCCAGGCGGGCGCAACTTTGATACGTTCCCAGTGAACGGAAATGAAGCAGAGGCACGCCGGCTTAGCAGATTTGAAAAGATGGGACATACTGCAGGCTCAGTGCCCCCCGCGCCAGAGCGGCCGCACCCTGAATTCCCGATGACGCTGGATCTGCGGCGTCGGAGCGGCCTTTAGAAGATGCAAACGCAACAGTCCTCTGCACAGCGTAAGACGCAGCAAAATTTGCTGGCGTCTTATGGTGTGCAGGGCCGCGGCCAAGCCCCACCCAACGACGAGATGTTGGCCACGAACGGCACAATCAAACCCGTTTGGAGCTCTTTCTTTGACCATCTGAACAGTCTTACACCGCAAGACCTCGCCGCGCGATTTTCGCGCGGCGATCAATATCTGCGCGACGCTGGCGTGCTTTACCGCCAGTATGACGAAACGTTGTCGACAGAACGGGAATGGCCGCTCAGCCATATACCGGTCATCATCGGCGAAGACGAATGGCAGGTTATTTCCGACGGGTTGATCGAGCGGGCCGACCTTTTGGAATACATTTTAGGGGACTTTTACGGTGACAACACACTGGTGTCATCGGGACAGTTGCCCGCCCAATTGCTGAGCCAAAATCCGGCTTGGCTGCGTCCAATGGTCGGCGTCGCAAAAAAAGGCAGGCCTTTACTGAACGCGCTGTCGTTCGAAATCGGGCGCGGGCCGGATGGCAAATGGTGGGTCATCAGCGATCTAATCGAAGCCCCCTCGACCGCTGGGTTTGCCGTTGAAAACCGCATCGCCATGGGGCGAGTTTTTCCGAATTTTTTCGCAAACGCGAATATTTACCGCCTTGCCGGATATTTCCAAGACTTTCAGCAAAGCCTCATGAAGATAAAAGGGCGGACCACGGGTGAGGTTGCCTTGCTGTCGCCGGGCCCGATGAACCAGAACTATGCAGAACATGCCTATATGGCGCGCTATCTAGGTCTGTTGTTGGTTGAGGGCGAAGACCTGATTGTTCAGGACGGCAAAGCAATGGTGCGCACGGTTGCTGGGTTGAAGCCGATCAGCCTTTTGTGGAACCGTTTGCCAAGTACCATGTTTGACCCGTTGGAACTTGATTCAAATTCTATGCTGGGGGCCGCAGGGTTGGTACAAGCGATCCGTGACGGGACGCTTAAGACAGTGAATATGGTCGGCGCAGGCGTGCTTGAAACGCGCGCGTTGATGGCGTTTCTACCCAAAATTGCACGCGCGCATCTTGGGCACGGTCTGGCTATGCCCAATATCGCGACCTGGTGGTGCGGACAGAAAAGCCAGCGGGACCATGTTATAGCCAACAGCGCGCGTATGATGGTTGGGGATGCCTTTTCGACCGTCCCGCTGATGGCCGATCCTCACACAACCACGTTTGACACCGCCTTGGGCGGTACCCAGTCACAGCAATTGGCAGATTTGCTGACAACCAATGGCCACACCCTTGTTGGGCAAGAGGCCGTGACCCTATCGACCACGCCTGTCTGGGAAAGAGGTCAATTGGTTGCGCGGCCGATGTGTATCCGAATTTCGATGGGTCGGACGGAAAAGGGATGGTCCGTCATGCCGGGTGGTTATGCGCGGATCAGCGCAGGCGATGACGCCAAGGCGCTGGCCATGCAACGTGGCGGTCAGGTGGCAGATGTCTGGGTGAGTAGCCCCAAATCGGTCAACACGCCAACCCTTTTGTCTGCGCCCAAAACTGCGGCGTCGCGCAGCGCGACCCATGCGCTTTTGCCCAGTCGGGCAGCAGATAATTTGTTCTGGCTAGGGCGCTATGTTGAACGCGCGGAGCAGAATATGCGGATGTTCAGGGCCTATTTCTCGCGCATTTGCGATGGCGCCAAACATAGCGACACCATGCCCACCTATATTCGTGACCAGCTGATGAACGGCGTGGCGCCTGACGCGACGGCCATTGCCGCGCGGTTTGATGAACCGCTGGCGCTGGCGTTGCAATCGGCCTCGCGCATTAATGACCGCTTTTCCCCCGACGGGATGATGGCCCTGCGTGGACTGGTGAAAGATGCTAAAGCCTTGGGGGACACTTTTGTCCCGCTTGATGATATTCCGGTTCAGATCAGCAGTCTTTTGCGTCAAGTCACCGGCTTTGCTGGGCTTGTACACGAAAACATGTACCGCTCGGACGGTTGGCGCTTTCTTAGCATAGGCATCTCGCTCGAACGGGCGGCCAATATGTGCGATGTGCTGGCAGCGTGTTTGTCAGCAGAACCGGCGAGCGGTGCGGTGGACCTAGCCCTTGAAATCGGAGACAGCGTCGTGTCACATCGTACCCGGTTTCAAATTGCGGCCAATAGCATGTCTGCCGCAGATCTTCTGGCGCTTGACCCGCAAAATCCGCGTTCAGTCCGTTATCATATTACACGCACCAAGGATCACATCGCCAATCTGCCAACCCAAGCTGACGACCACAACATGAGCCATGTTGCGCGTCAGGTTCTGCTGCTTGAAACCCAACTTGCAACGAGTCAGCCCGCGATGATGACACCTGAGGCCTTAGTGCAGATCAAGCAAGACATTTGGGCCATATCCGACACGCTTAACGCATATCATCTGGCCTGACCTATGATATATTCAATCCGCCTGACAATCGCCCACTACTATGATCAACCTGCAGCCAACAGCCGCCATCTGGTGCGCGTGATGCCTCGAACGCTGGCAAACCGCCAGAATTTGACGACCCATTTGCTTGAGGTCTTTCCCGAACCTGAATCGCGTTCAGAAGCCGTCGATTTCTTTGGCAACAAAACAACGTTCTGCGCGCATCGCGACCAACATACCGAAATGACGATCCATATGTCCTGCAATGTCGACATCCACCCGCCCCAGAAATGGAGGGACGTGTCACTTGGTGTCGCAGATCTAGGGAGGGTCTGCGAGACTTTGCGTGACCTGGGGTCTGAATCGCCGCTCCATTTTCTAGGGCCTACCCCTCGCCTGCCACCCAATGGCGCGATCCGCGATTTTGCAAATGATCTGTTTCACCCATCAGACAGCACGGTGGCCAACGTGATCCGTATTGGCAAGGCGCTGCACGATGCGATGACCTTTGATGCGACCGCCACGACTGTTGATACGGACGCTGCCGACGCATTCCACCTGCGCCGCGGGGTCTGTCAGGACTTCAGTCATATTATGATCATTGCCTTGCAGTCCCTTGGTATTCCCGCTGGGTATGTCAGTGGCTACCTGCGCACATTGCCCCCACCCGGCGGTGTTAAGCTTGAGGGGGCCGATGCTATGCACGCATGGGTGCGCGCATGGGGCGGGCCGGATCAAGGATGGATCGAATATGACCCAACCAATGCAACGCTTGTCGGCACCGATCATATCGTTGCAGGCTACGGCAGGGATTACTCCGATGTCTCACCCGTGCGCGGGTATTTGCGCTCGTCGGGCGGGCAGCAGAACACCCAAGCGGTAGATGTGGCGATTGTCGGCTAGCGTGTGTAGTTTGGCAAATGCTCCAGTGCATTGCGAAGCGCGTCGCTCCAACCAGTGCTAATCGATTGATAGTAAGGGTTTTCTGCAGTTACGCGCGGTTGCGTGTCAAGCGCGAAGCTGTTGCTTTCATAGATCTGCATATCCAGTGGCAGACCGACAGACAGGTTCGCTTTGATGGTCGAATCAAAAGAGACCATGAGCAACTTGATCGCTTCCTCAAAACTCATATCCGGATCATAGGCGCGCACAAGGATTGGTTTGCCATATTTCGTCTCGCCGATTTGAAAGAACGGTGCATCCTCGGTGACTTCGATAAAGTTACCTTCGGGGTAGACAAGGAACAACGTAGGCTCGCCACCTTTTATCTGGCCGCCGACAATCACCGACGCCTTGAATGCGGAGGTCGCAGACTGACCATTCACGCCGCCACCTTGGATCACTTCCTTGAGGGTCGCACCGACGAGGCGCGCGACCTCAAACATAGTGGGGAGCTCTAAGATCGCAGGCGCGCGATCAGAAAGAACTTTTGATCGTTCCTCAAGGATGCTGATCAGCGCTTGAGTTGTGGCAAGGTTGCCAGCCGTCATGATCGTAATTGCACGATCGCCTGGCACATCCCACGAAAACATCTTTTTAGTGGTCGAGAAATTGTCGACCCCTGCATTGGTTCGCGTATCGGACATAAAAACAAGGCCACGGTTCAGGCGGAGGCCAACACAGTAAGTCATCTTTTTTTCCACAAAAGGGTCAGCAGTGCGTTGCTGCGCGGTAAGCTCTAGTCGGGAAAAGTTAACTATACAATATTGGGACGTTTGATTTTTTTGCTTCCACACGATACTTTGAGATCATTGAAACAAGAGTTGCGGTTCAAACGCTCGCGCGGGTCACTTGGACGCTTTGCTCTTCCAAGTTCAAAATTCCGTAGGATGTCAAAAGTGATGCGTCTGCAGCATCGCGGCCCACACATATCCGAATAGTCTCTGTTGGCTGCGACATCCCCGTTGGGTCAACAAGATGCCACGCACCTGCAAGAAATACCTCTACGACTGCGTGAAAGTCCTGTGGGTCCACATCTGGTGCATAAGCGCTCACAAAGCGCGCTGGGATGCCTGCTGCGCGCACAAATGCGATCAGTACATGTGCGTAATCCCGACAAACACCGCGTAAAGATGCAAAGCTGTCGGTCGCCGTCGTGCCGCCATAACTTGCAAATATGTCATAGGTGAAATTTGATGTGACCCAGTCGCGCATCGCCTCAACCTTTTCGCCGCCTGAGAGTCCTTCGAATTGGATGGATGCAAATTCCAAAAATAAATCCGATTGGCAATTGCGCGAAGGCAAGAGATATTGGATCACAGAACCCGGCAGCTGATAGCGCGGCGTCTCGTCAAGCGTGCACAAATCGACAGCCAGCCTTGTCACCTCTGCTTGCAGTTCATAATGGATTTCCAGTCGGTCGGTCACGGAAATCCATCTGCGCATCCCGATACCGTGCTCGCCCAAGGTCTCTTGCAATTGCGTGCCCGACCGCAGCGAAAGAGTGTTGAAATCGCAGCGTTGTCCGTCATCTGTGCTTGCCTCTATCTGAAGCAAAGCATCGCAGGTTTGCTGCGCAGAATAGATCAAATCGGCTGACACGTTGAGCAACACGGCAAACTCCAGATTAGCAAAGTGTGTGAGAGATGTTAGGAGCTATCGCAGCACATGCCTGACATGTCTATAGCGTATGCCGAGTGGAAGATAGGAAACCCCTATATTGTCAAGACACTTGGGTTCTATGTCGATAATCTAAACAGTTCCGAAGTAAGACTGGTATAAGTGAAGTCTAGGGGGTGGATTTAGTTGACCTAATCAATCATCTGTGCTGGATGCGGCCCAGGTCCGTTTTTTTCGCGCTTGGTGCTTTATTCTGCGTAAGCAGTCTATCGGAAACAGCCCCTCATTTTAGAGAAAAGCAAGGCCCAAATTTGGCCGTGATTGACGAACGCAGCTAGCCACCTGCGGGCCAACCATGATCGCATATGACTGCATTGTAGTCGATTGGTCGTGTGCGCTTCGAAATAGACTTTTTAGTATCGTAGCTACGATATTCGGGTTTACGCAAATAGCGTGTGACAGTGACATCGGCGTTCGTAGGCTCACAAAAACCGTTTCTCTTCCAACAGATCTGGCAGGTCATTTTCATAGAGAACGACATCATCATTGGTGAGCGTTTTTGCGATGGCGGCGCGGGCGGCATAGAACGTCGGCACTTCGATCACTTCGGCTGTCTCGCGTTTTGCAGCTGTCACAAAGCTTTCAATCCGGTTTGGGTTTACGGCGTAAATGACATCGCAACGCGTGCCAGAATAGCTGCCCAAGCGATCGTGAACGCGCTCATGCTCTAGGCCCAGTTCCGCAATGCCGGGTGTCACAAGAATACGACGCCCGCCACGGTGTTTTGCCAGTTTGTCCAGCGCAGACACCGCAGACATAAAGCCCAACTCATTAGAGTTATACGCATCATCAAGGATGAGGGCTGATCCAGGCGTGTCGATTTTTTGCAAACGGTGCGGGATTTGCGAAATGGTTTTGGTGAAATACGGAATTTGATCGGCGGTGCTGGGATCAATCAGCAGCGCAAGGGTCACGGCCAATGCGGCGTTCATCACGTTGTGATCGCCAATCAACGGCAATTCAAAGGTCAAAGTTGGGATGCGCGCGTCTACAGAGTTGAGCGTGATCGACCACGATCCACCGTCGATTTCAATGGCGTCGATGGTGACATCCGCGTCCTGCAAACCAACGGTGACGATCTTGTCGCCATAGGTGTCTTTTAAGGCTTTGAAGGGCGCATATTGCATGACGTCGGCGTTGATCACCATGGTGCCGCTCGCGGCGCAAACCTCAGCTGCCAGTTCCGATTTTGCCTGTGCGATGGCTTCAATACTGCCGAACCGCTCTGTATGGGCGTCGCCAACGGCTGTGACGATGCCATATTGCGGATGGATGAAGTCGCATAAGCGCTTGATCGATCCAATGCCGTAAGCGCCCATTTCAGCGACAAAATATTTGTGCGCATATTGCAGACGTTGACGAATGTGGCGGGTGTGGCCCAGCACGGTGTTGATCGATCCGGGGCTGTAGAACACCGGACCAGATGTTTCCAAAATTTCCGCGAACATGTGTTTGACGGTGGTTTTGCCAAAAGACCCCGTGATGCCGATGCGAATGGGATCAAGGGCTTCCAGTTTTGTACGGGCTTGATCGACAAAGCCTTCGTTGATGCGATCTTGGAAAGGTTTCAGGATCATGTTTGCGCCGATCAACGCGAACGGCACCGCTTGCAACACGAGGATTGCAAAAATGGGGTGCGCAAAAACAAGCAAAGTGCCAAGGCCCAAAGGCACCAAAGCCAAACGCCAGATGCGCATGGCGCGCTGGGTTTTGGCCAGTGGTTTTTTATAGCGGTACTGGTGTTCCATGTAGGCGATGGCGACAAAAATCACCGCGAGCAAGATGAGGCTAAGCGCTTTTGGCATGGCCAGCCCGGCAAGCAATACAATCACCACAGCGATTGATGCACGAATGTCGAACAGGCGCACATCGCGGCTTGAGGCAACAAAACGCGTCCCGTCGTATTCCTCTTGCTGGAAATAGGTCAACAGCGTGGTGGTGCGTTGCATGACCAAATAGGCGAGGGCGGCAATCAGCAAAACTGTGGCGATAAGGATCATGCTTGGTCTCGCTTCAACGTCTCAAGGATATGGGTCGTCAATTGATGTCTGCCGCGCGATAAAATCGAAATGTGATCGAACTCAGGACATTCAACATAGGTGGAATTCGGAATGGACCGATGCAGCGCCTTGCCCATGGCGGGTGGCGTTTCGGTGTCCTTGCCGCCATAGAGCAGCGTTGTGGGGCAGGTGATTTGGGGCAGCTGTGGCGTTTGATCTTCTTCAACCGTGCGAATGAAAATGTCGCGCAGGCCCAACTTGCGACTGTCCACATAGTCCGCGCTTCCGAACTGCGCTTCAAGCGCGATAATCGCGTCTTCGGATGTGGTGGCTGCTTTTTGTTTCTTAAACTGCCAGCCGCGCCACTTGCCTTTGATCTGTTTTATAAATGGTTTGGGCAGTTTGATGCCCGCGCCGCCAACGATATGCAGGTGCTCAACAGGCGAGTCCGCCATGGCGCCCAGACGCAATCCAATACGCCCGCCAAAACTGTGCCCAACCCAGATAAACCGCGTGATGCCCAGCTCGGTTTTCAAGAACTCACGCACCGCAACAGCGTAGTCTTGCGTGGTCCAGTCGCCCTCAGGTCGTTGCGATTTACCAAAGCCCGGCAAGTCCAGCAATACGGTGGGCGCGGCTTGCCCGATCAGTTCAGCGGTTGGTACAAAATCCGTATGGTCGCGGCCCCATCCATGTGCAAAAATGATCGGAGTGCCTGTCTCTGCGCCGCTCTTTTCATAGAACATGGATGTTTGCCTACTCTGCTGATATTCGCTTGGTCGACCACTAGATATGGTGCTTTATCCGTTTCTAGTGTATCGATTGAGCAAACTCCATATGGATTGTAGGCAGACAAGTGAATAAGCTGAACTTAGCCGTCATTTTCGGCGGACCGAGCCAAGAACACGACGTGAGTGTTGTGAGCGCACAACAATTGATGGACGCGGTTGATGTCCGCAAAATCAACGTCGTACCGGTATATATGGGCTTCGATGGACGGTTGTTGCATGGGGCTGCATTGCGCCAATTGGACCGCTTTCGACCCGCGCCTAAAGGCCTGCGTGAAGTGGTTTTTGCCTGGGGCGATATGGGGCCTTGCCTGAAATCGCTTGATGGCAGTTGGACCAAACAAATCGACTGTGCTTTGCCTGTGTTTCACGGCCCTTTCGGCGAAGACGGCCGCATTCAAGGCCTGCTTGAAACAGTGGGCATCCCTTGCACTGGATTTTCCGCGATCAATTCCGCTTTGGCGATGCGCAAAGACGCCACCAAATCGCTTGTTGCTTCTGTTGGCGTCAATGTTTTGCCGCATGTGGTGGTCAACGCCAAAGAGATGAAACATGCGGATGTTGTCTGTGCACGGGTCGAAACGGCGCTGTCCTATCCTTTGATCATCAAACCTGCGAATTTGGGCTCGAGCATCGGGGTTGGTTTGGCCAAATCGCGTGATGACCTGCTGGTGCATTTGCAGGGTGCGCTGAAAGAAGACAGCTTTGCTTTGGTCGAACCTCAAGTGCAAAACCTTGAAGAGCTCAACATCGCGGTGATGTATCGTGACGATGAGATAAAGTTTTCCGCGATTGAGCGGCCTAAATCCTCTGCCGAGTTACTTGATTTTAAAGAAAAATACCTGTCCTCTGCCGAAGTGGGCAGCACCGGCAGCGGCAAACTTGGCAATACGGCTGTACCATCGCAGGGCATGCTGTCGCTGACGCGTGACATCAATCCTGACATCGACCCTGACCTGCAAGCGCGTCTGTACGATTTTGCGTCCAAGGCCTTTACCATCTTAGGCCTGCGCGGTGCGCCGCGGATGGATTTCATGCACAACACCCAAACCGGCGAGCTGTGGTTTAATGAAATCAATCCAATTCCTGGGTCTTACGGTTTTTTCCTATGGGAAGCTGCGAAAGAGCAAGTCTTGTTCTCGCAATTGGCCGAGCATTTGATGCATGAGGCCTTGGGGGACAGTATCAAATTCTTTGATGATCCAGTGCCTCAAGTCGCCTATCTGTTGCCGCGTTAACGCGCGCAGGTCCAGTGGACGCTGGTCAACCCTGCAAGCTTGGCAAAGCGGTCTAATTCGGCGTCCAGCTTTTTGGTGCGGGCCTTGGTCGGTTTTACGTCAGCTTCCAACCAAAAGTTGAGCACATTGAGAACGCCTGCTTTGCGATCCCCTTTGGCCTCAATCCGACCGATGAACCTGTCGCCCTCAAGCACCGGATAGACGTAATAGCCCCATTGCCGCTTGGCGGCGGGCACAAACATTTCCACAGTGTAATCAAAGCCAAACAGACGTTTCAAACGCGTGCGGTCGCGGATGGCGGGATCAAACGGACTGAGAATGCGCAGCCGTGGTGCGGGCTGCTCAAGCGCTTTGATCCGCGCTTCAATATCCGCGCGGGCAAAAGATTTGCTCCAACGGCCATCAAAGGCTTCCACTTCGACGGGGATCAAATCACCCCCTTGGCGCTTGGCCCAGTTCGAGACCTCTTTGACCTCCGTCGCCTCCCAAAACCTGCGAATTTCAGTCAGGCTGCCCATACCAATGCGATCCAGCGCCATGGAACAAAGCCCGTCGATTTGGTCCACATCATCCAGTTTTTGCGCGCGCAGATTGGCCGGAAAGACGTTTTCTGCCAGATCGTAAAACTTGGTGAACCCGCTGCGATGACTGGTGGCCAAATCGCCAGAATACCACAGGTAATCCAGCGCCTTTTTGTGTGGCGGGCGTTTCCACATCTCTTTGGAGCCCGTGACTTTGGTGTCAAAATCACGGGTCGATAGCGGGCCTTCGTCAGCGATGCGTCGCATGACTTCGTCCAGCAGACGCGCATCCAAAGCATCCCCATACCAACTTGAACGCCCGACTTTTTCTTTCATCCTTTGAAACTGCCTTTGCCAAAGGGGTAGGGTGCTCATCGGCAGGACCGACGCATCATGGGTGAAATGCTCAAAGACGCCACAATCTTTGCCCAAAACATCGTCCATCATAGGTTCGCGGTAGGCCTGATTACGGCTCCATAAAATATGATGATGCGCGCGCGATACCACTTGAATGGTGTCAAGCTGGACAAAGCCAAGCTCGGATATGTCCGCCATGGTGTCCGTGTCGTCAACGGGTACTTTGGCCAATCCATTGACAGCCAACCACAGATGCCGCGCGTCACGATTTGATATTTTTAAAACACTCACGGTCGCTCCACTTCGCTCACAACTTGTCATATCGGCCTTTTTGGGTCGAGCCGCTTATTGTGGCAAAAGGTGCCGCGATGGGATCAATTATTCGACTTGCGCCAACTGAGCATGAGCACCGCGCAGACCACAATCAAAATCGCAGAGACGACAAAAGGTGCCCCCGGCAAATAGAGCGCAGCATCGGGGCGCGAAAATTTGGCAAAGACCATGGTCATTAGCAAGGGGCTAATGATGGTTGCCAATGCAGCAATGGACCCCAGCACGCCTTGCAGTTCGCCTTGCTGGTTGTCGCCTGCCGCGCGACTCATGATGCCCTGTAAGGCAGGCATCACGATAGACCCTAGGCCTGACAGTGCGACGAGTATCCACACAAACCAAACTTGGGTGAGCACTGCAAAAGTGGCAAAGATCACCAGTTCTAAAATCATGCCAAACACAGCAGTCTTATAAGCCCCAAAGCGGTTCACGATCGGTCCAACCAATAGCGCTTGCGATACACCCATTGAGACGCCAAACACGAACAGCGTCAGCCCGATATCGCGTGCTATAAAACCGAATTGTTCACGCGCGAAAAATGCCCAGATGGCGGGGTAGATAAACAATGCGACTTGGTACAAGAAAAACACGAACAGCAGCGCCCTCACGCCGCTCAATTCACTGACAGATTTGAATGAATTTAGGGGGTTGGCGCGGCTCCAAGAAAACGAGCGGCGTTTACCTTTGGCTAAGGATTCCGGCATCACCAAAAGACCAAAAACTCCGTTAGCCAAGGCCATGGCCCCTGCCACCCAAAACGGTGCGCGCGTGTCGACCTCGGCCAACAGACCGCCAATGACAGGCCCCAATGCAAATCCAATGCCCACCGCGGCACCAATGATGCCAAAGTTTTTTTCGCGGTCCTCGGGCTTTGAGATATCAGCCATAAATGCAGAGGCGGTTGAATAGGTTGCGGCCATGAGCCCTGCGATGACACGCCCCAACAGCAACAGCCAGATGGATCCGGCAACGGCCATGATCGCATAGTCGATGGCCAGCACAAAAAGCGCCGCGATCAAAATTGGTTTGCGGCCATAACGGTCGGACAAGTTACCCACAATCGGGCCAAAGACGAATTGCATCACGGCATAGCCCGTCGCCAAAACGCCACCCCAAATTGCAGCTTCCGACAGGGGTTTACCTGTGACCTCTAAGATAAGATCTGGCAACACTGGAAAAATCAATCCAGCGCCAATGCCATCAATCAAAATGGTCGCGACTATGAAGATGATGGGCAAGCGTGCGCGCATGATTGGGTCCTAGTGAAAAGAACTTTACAGTGAGGCCGTTGTAGCCAACTTAGTTTGCATTGCAATCCCGATTGGAATGCTGAACGCGTTGACGATCAAGGGGTCAAATATGGCCGATTTCGGAAAGAAAATCGCATACATGCATCGCAAAGGCATCAGGTGCTTCAAGCATCGGGTAGTGTCCTGACCGACGAATCAATTCAAACCGCGCACCGGGGATCAGCTCAAGTGTTTCGCGCATCAGGTCCGGCGGCGTGATGCGATCATCGATGCCGCATAGCCCAAGAGTGGGCAGACGCAGGCCGGATGTGGGCGTGTAAAAATCAGTGCCAGAAATGGCGCTACAACTGCCGATATAGCCCTCGGACCGCATGCCTCGAAGCACGTTACTCCAATGCCTGGCCATCTCACTGTCGCGTGTCGCGCGGGTGAAATTGCGTTCAGTCAACATCTTGACTATCGCGTCGGTGCCACCAGACTTGACCTGTTCTATGCGCTTGTCCCAGACGGCAGACGGGCCTAGTTTGGCGGCTGTGCCACATAAAATCATAGCGCGGACTTGATCTAGACGTTTGACAGCCAATCCTTGGGCGATCAAACCGCCAAACCCCGCACCAATGAAAACGCAGTCCTTGATTTTGAGCTGGTCCAACAGCTGTTCAACGTCTGTCACCAACTGCCCCATGCGATAAGGCGCTGGCGTAACTTCTGAGGTTGCATGGCCGCGTGCGTCATAACGGATGACGCGTAATGATCTGGGCATTTGTTCGCAAACAGCATCCCAAATGTGCATGTTGGTTCCAAGCGGATGAGCAAGCAAAACAGCAGGCGCATCTTTTGGGCCGTCATCCAAAATATTTATGTTGGCATCAGGGCCGCGCATCACAGTCTCACTTTGGCTTTATTTGAAATCTCGATGGTGATGTGATGCGCGTAAATGCATTTAGTGCGCTACGGCGATCATACCGGTGATGATCAAGCCGCCGCCGAGGATCATCCTTGGTGTAAATTTTTCGCCCATCAAAAGAGCAAAAACAAGCACTAGAGCGGTTTCGACGCCGACTAATATGAGATACAATTGGCTCATCGAATTGTTTTTCAGCAGTGCTATTTCGCCGAATGCGGCGAGCGCTAAACCCGCGAGGATGAGTGCGGCTCCTCCCCAAGCAAATTGGATGCCTGAGACAAGCTTCATCCCCATGGTGGCAAGCGCATAGCTTGAAGCGACGAGGATTAGCAATACGAATTGTGGTACTGCATAGGCTAACATAAAGCCCCTAATAGTTGTTCCTGATACCGTTATGTTATCATTGCTTTGTAAACCCAACATCACCAAAATTGGCCAAGGGCACAATTATTATCATGCGGTTTATGCACTGACTTAAGCTGGTGTTAAGCATTCTATTCAGTCAGTTGCGCGATAAAAGCAGCGATGGTTGCGGTGCTTTCGACCTCGTCTAAAAAGGGGACATGTCCCCGGTCGGGAACTTCTGCCGCAATCATGTCAGGGCGCGCGGCTTTCATTTTGGCCCAGCAGTCCGGCGTCAAAAGGTTTGAATTTGCGCCACGCAGCGCGGCCAAAGGCAGATCACTGAGCGCATGAAACAGTGGCCACAAATCTGGCGCATCGCCAGAGGCCCCTTGAGCCTCAATAGCCTCTCGCAATTTGGGATCATAACGCAGTTGCAAACGGTCTGGACCGGCTGTCCAACTGCGCTTTGCATAGTTCAGCCATTCTGAGTGGCTGACATTGGGGAACTGTGCCCCTAAAGCACGCGGCAGCCTTTCGGCGGCATCTTCAAAGGACGTGAACGCGCAAGGGCGTCCAAGATAATCCATGATATGCGCCAGACCGGTAGGGTCCAGTTCGGGGCCGATATCATTGAGTAAAACACCAGACAGTCGGTGTTTGGCTGTGGCGGCCAGAACCATCGCTATCAACCCGCCACGCGAGGTGCCAATAACGGCTGTGCGGTCAAGGTTGAGGTGATCCAAAAGCGCCAAAGCGTCAAAGGCTTCCTGTGTGATCGTGTAATTTTGAGGATTTGGGTCAAAATCAGACGCGCCACGCCCGCGACTGTCGAGGCGGATGATCTGCGCGTGGTTTGAAAATTTGGTAACCACCTGATCAAAGTCATCCATATTGCGAGTGAGGCCTGCCAAACACAAAACAGGCGTGCCCGTGCCATGGACGTTATAGGCCAATTGAAGCCCGTCAGAGGTTGTGAATGTGTCGTGCATGGGGGCCTGTGCTTTGAAATCTGTATAAGGTCAATTCATCTTGTCATGCCGGATGCACATAGGCAAAGGCTTAGAAAAGTTCTTTTGAAAGCCACCATCCGGCTGTGAAATGCACACACATGCAAAACGCATAGGCCGAGAGGACCACCAGCGCAGCGTTGGACGTTAGGCGTTTATTTTGGGCGCGTTTGCGACGGAGCAGACTTTGAGCGCCTGCCGTGGCCAAAATTCCCATAGAGATTGAGTGGTCCCTGAGTGCCGCTGCGGTAAAGGCCGCAATCATAAAGAGCGTCACAAAAGTAGAAAAGTTTGGCCAAAAGTTGTCGGAAATCGCTTGAACAACGCGCCCGCCCGCAAAAGGTAAGAAAGGCAAAAGCATTACAAAATTAAAGGTGCCAATCATAATGCCAAATGCGCGCATGACATCTGAAAACAATGGAAAGCTTGTTGCGCTGGCTTGGAACAGACCGAAGGCGATCACCATGGGCAAAATCGCCAAAGCAGGCGCATAGAGCGCCGCAAAGCTTTCCTCTAAAGCGTCGTCAAAAAATTCATCTGAACGAGGCGGTGCCATGAAAGATAGGGGCACCAAACGCACTCGGGCCAGATCATGCCCCGCAAATTGGCAGGCTTTCGCTGCGCCAAACTCATGCAATAAAACAGCAAAAATAAACCCAAATCCCATTAAGGGCGAGGTGATTGCAGCAACGCCGACAGTCACGATAAAGCCCACAATGACGCCTGGCCCATCAAACCCGCTTGTGGTGATCCGTCCATTAACCGCTTGCGTTGATCGCAGCAATGGTGCCGCCATAAGGGTTAAAACGAGAGCGAAGATAAGAAAGACCATAAGGTGCGATTCCGACGTCAATTTTAGATATTTGGAACCCAATGCGTTTGAAATGTGTCGAGAATGTGGCCCTGTGCCTCAATCTTTATGCGCGGGTGCCGTGCGCTCAAAAAAATAAAGTGCATCTTCTTTGCACATTTATGTATCAAGGAAAGGCAATGATTTTTTTTCGCAATTCCCTCGCTGTCCGCATTTTCCTTGCCATCGCTGCAACATCCATTGTGATTGTTGCGATCATGGCCGTGTTGGTTGCGCTTTCGATGCGAGACGGCTTTGCACGTTACATTTTGCGCAGTGAACTCGCGCGCTTTGACACGCTAGAGCAGGCATTGATCCTGTCCCACGATATCAACGGTTCTGGATGGTCAGATTTGGCGGCGACGCCAATGGCGTGGAACGATTATGTACGGCAGTATTTCTCGCCACCTGATCTTCCCTCAGGCCCACCGCCCGACCGCCCCCTTGGCCATCCGCCTTTTGGCGGGCCTCCCCCTGGCGGGCCACAAGGCGATGACTCCTTCATGATTGGGGACCGGTTGATTTTACTTGGCCCCGATGGAGAATGGATCGCGGGGTCGACAGATCGTTCTGGCTTGATTGAACGTCGGGCAATTTGTTCTGAGGCGGTGTGCACAGATCAAAATGTGCTGGGATATCTTGGCCTAAACGCGCCAATCTTGGCTCAAACTGCCAGTGATACTTTCTTTTTGCGCCGCCAATACGCTTCGCTTGCGCTGTCCGCGTTGATTGCGATTTTGGTGTCTGCCGGGGCAGCTATCGTCGTTGCGCGCTATATATTGACTCCAATTCGCCAGCTTGAAGCGGGGGCTAAAACCATGGCCTCAGGTGATTATTCATTCCGCATCGGTCTTAAACGGACCGACGAGTTGGGCCAGTTGATCGACCATTACAATGTCTTGGCGGCAACGCTGGAGAGAACCGACAAAGCCGAACGAGAATGGATTTCCAACACCAGCCACGAATTGCAAACCCCGCTGGCGACGTTGCGTGCGCAAATTGAGGCCGTACAGGACGGTATCCGCAAACCAGACCCCGAAACCTTGACGCAAATGCATGCGGCAATCATGCGGCTGTCGCGTTTGGTGGAGGACGTGAAAATCTTATCCCACTCCCGCGAAATGGGCTTGTCGACTGCCTTTCACCACGAAGACCTATGCGACATCGCGAGGGCCTCTGTATCAGTTGCGCGTCAGCAAATGTATGACAAAGGTCTAACGTTGACGATCGATATGCCTGACAAAATGCCCATAGTCTGTGATCGTCTACGGATTGGGCAGGTGATCGAGAATTTGCTACAAAATGCGATCCGCTATACCAATGTCCCTGGATCGGTCCGGCTGTGTGTCCAGTGCGAAGGCGATATGGTGCGCCTGAGTGTTGAAGATACCCCACCGGCGCCACGCAATGAAGACTTGCCCAAACTTTTTGACCGGTTTTTTCGCGCTGAAAGCTCGCGATCTCGCGCCCATGGCGGATCGGGTTTAGGGTTGTCGGTGTGCAAAGCCATCGTTGAATCCCATAATGGCACGATCACAGCGGGACTTTCGATAAGAGGCGGCCTTTGCGTCACCGTTAGCCTTCCGAAAGCATCAATATGATTGAACCACGTATTCTTATTGTAGAAGATGAAAGTGCTCTTGCCGAAATCGTGCGCGATTATTTGATCGCCGATGGCATGTCTGTCGATCATCTTGTGGATGGGACAGCTGCGGTCGCAACAGCATTGCAAAATCAGCATGATTTGCTGGTTTTGGATATCATGCTGCCCGGTGTTGACGGGCTGACGATTTGCCGCGAAGTGCGCAAAGCATCCGATGTGCCGATTATCATGACAACCGCCAAGGTCGAGGAAATCGATCGGTTGTTGGGGCTTGGACTTGGGGCGGATGACTACCTGTGCAAGCCTTACTCGCCGCGTGAACTCGTGGCGCGCGTCCGGGCGATTTTGCGCCGCACGGGTCATCGTAAAGAGGTGAGCCCAACGCACGTCGGGCGCCTGCTCACCAACGGCGAAAGCTGGACAGCCACGTTGGACGGCGCGCCACTGGATCTAACACGCCGCGAATTTATGCTTGTAAACGCGCTTATTACGCGCCCTGGCCGTGTCTTTTCACGTGACGAACTTCTTGCGCTGGCCTTCCCTGACGATGCGGATGTGTTTGATCGCACAATCGACAGTCACATTCGCAACATTCGCCGCAAAATTTCCAACGTGACTGATAAAAACCCAATTCGATCTGTTTACGGTGTCGGATATGCCTACGACGATTGAGAATTAAGAAAAATTAATAAAATCAATACTATAATATTTTCTTACCCTGCACACTCATTGCACATTGGTTGCAAAACTATTCCTTAATGATCTGACAAATTGGCCAAACAACAACGAGCCAAAAGTGTCACTGGAGAGAAAATGCTTACCAAGTCGAAGAAAATGGCAACCGCTTCAAGCAAGCCACAGGGTATCACCGTTTGCTCAGCGCTGACAGCACTGGCGTTGGTCGCACTGTTTACGGCCTCCTCTGCAAGTCAAGCTTATGCGCAGGAAAGACGCGGCCCAAATCCGATGGATGGTGTGGCCGACGCGCTGAATCTTAAGCCAGAACAATTGCACGAATGCCTTGGCGAACCGCCGGCCCCCCCCGGACCGCGCCCCTTAGATGCCCCCGAAGCGCGCCCCTCAGACAGTGATCGCGCGGCCCTTATCTCTTGCTTGCAAGGTAAGAATTCTGCGCTCACAGCAGATCAAATTGATGCGGCGATGCACGCCATGCACGACCCACGCCCGCCCAGACCAAAAAGCTAAAGACCAATACATGCTGCCAGACGAAAGCCCGCCGCCCCCAAGAGCGGCGGGCTTAATAATATTTCCAACGCACATGAAAGTCGCCCATGCTTGATACCCGTTCGACCCATTTCACGCTTGGCCTTTTGGCTGGGGTGAGCACAATTTCGCGTTCTGCATTGGCTGAAGACGCGCTGGAACCTATTCAACAAAGCGACCTGAACGCGCTTGTCGCGAAGGGTCAAACACTGGACGCCTTTTTGTTCGCGTTTGAGGCGGGGCAAATGCCACCAGGCGTATCAGCTGTCATAATGCACCGATCGCCAATGGTGGTGGCGGGTGCATTGCTATGAATGTCGTGGTGGACCCCAGCCATACAGGCGACCCAAGCTTTTTTCTGGAACGCAACACGACACCGCTGTTCGCACTCTCGATCCCGCAAAAACTGGCCGAAGAGCTGAACCTTGAGTTGAACCAACAACGTGAATCGGCGCGCGCAGAGGCTTGCGAAGCGGGGCTTGGTGTACAACCATTGACCACCAAAGGGGTTGGCTTTGGCACGTTGGTGACGTTCCGTACTGCGATAGAACCCTGTGCCGCCAAGATCGATACCACCGTCGTTACCGGCATCGATTCAGATCTTGTGGTGCGTCTCTTCGGGTGGAAAGGTAATCATGCGACCTTGCGGTCTTTTATCTGCGGGGCGGCGCACAACGAATTGAGCCTGCAAGGCACTGAAACGGTGGGAGCGCTAGATGGGGATTTTGATGATTTCTTCCCAGATGGCTCAGACCCCGTAAATTCTGGTCTTCAACCAGACCTCGCCGTGTCGTTCGATATGCGCAGCGATCAACCCAAAAACATGATCACGTTAGAGGACGGCACCGCCTATCACCTTGGCGCGCTGGCGGTTGATGATGCAGGGCACGGCGTGGCGAATTGGTACACTGATCTAAAACGTCATGACATGGGCGCGGCTCTATCTGACTCCGCTGACCCATTTGGAATCGTCGCGTCAATGTTCCTGACCCGCTCGCTCGCAGACTTTGGATCGACAGGCCCATGGCTACATGACGGTCGCGCGACAACGTTGAACGCCGCCATTCTAGCGCATGGTGGCGAAGCGGCCACCAGTCGCGATACCTACGCAGCCTTATACGCAGCGCAACAGGCTCAGATCGTGGCGTTTCTAGAGAACCTCGTGATCTACAATGCCGAAGAACATTGATCGGATGATGACAATGACCTCCATCATGAGGCGCAGACAGGTACTTTGGGGCCTTGCAGCCAGCACCCTATCTGCCTGCGCCAGCACGGCTGTGCCCTTCAAACCAGCCCCAACGACAGGTGAGGCCGATCCTTTCGCTTTGTTTCGTATGGATGCGAATGCTGACGCTTCCGAATGGGCTTATCACCTGAACAAGTCGCAAAATAAGACCGACCAAACTGTGCTTGCGATTTCCGCCGGCGGTGAAGATGGTGCGTTTGGGGCTGGGGCGCTTACGGGGTGGTCAGCCACAGGTCAGCGACCGGAGTTTGATCTTGTAACCGGGATATCCAGCGGGGCCTTGATCGCCCCCTTCGCCTTTCTTGGTTCTGAATATGATGATCAAATTACAAAGATTTTCACCACACTTGACGGACATGACATCATGCAACTGCGCCCGATGCAGGCGGTGTTCAATGGATCGTTTTACGACACCGCGCCGCTTGCGGAATTGATCGCAAATTTCATGCCCGATACGTTTCTAGATCAGATCGCCGCGCGTCACGCGGCGGGAGGGCGGCTGTTTGTTATGACCTCTGAGCTGGACAGTGCGCGGGCGTTTGTTTGGAACATGGGCGCGATTGCACAAGCCCGTCAGTATGATCTGTTTCGGCTCATTATTCGCGCCTCAACAGCACTTCCTGGGCTCTTTTCGCCTGTTAAGTTGCAGTACACGTCCAATGGAGTGACCTATAAGGAAACGCATATTGATGGCGGCGTTCACATGCAATTTCTGGCCATCCCCAGCTTCGCACTTACAAGCTCCGATCCAAAAATTTCGGGTGGGCGTTTGTTTGTGTTGATTAACAATACCCTGAACCCAGCGCCGATCACGACATCTGGGTCAGCCCTTGCGGTGTCACAGCAGGCCCTATCAACAATGATCCGCGCCAGCGCTTTGTCGACTGTTCAGACGACCCAGCTTTTTGCGCAGCAGAACAAAATCGAATTGTTTGTCACTTCCGTCGATCCCGCTGCGGGTATTGTCTATGATCCATCAGAACGGTTTGCCTCGGCATACATGAATGCTCTCTATGAACACGGGTACGAACGGGCTATCGACGAAGAATTATGGCAGGTGAAGTAATGGACGCGATGGACGTTGCCGTGGCGCGCATTCCGGTCAGTCAAGTGATCAGATGCGCCTGCACAGTACAAACTCCCATGGTCGCCTTAAATTGCTATCGATTCTGTAGAAGGCATTATGAATATCGGGAACTTGAATACAAACGCGCGCTTAGGATCTTTTTCGCCTTTCGCTCAATTGGCCGCGCTGTAGGGCCAAGCTCGTCTTCTGCTTATCCGCAAAATGGGTTGTGCGCCATCGTCGAGAGGCGAGATCATGTCACTGGGTTTCAGGGTATCAATAAGAACTGAACTTTTAGGTGTTTGAATATACGAACCGGATGTAAAATAAATCGGCCCGCGCGACTGTGCGGAGTTTACATTGAACCGCCCGTTGCCGTTTTCGCGGCTTCTCTCTTCGATGCTGCCACTGCCACTGCCATGTCTTCGTCAGAGTGATAATGATCACCCTACCATTTTTGCTGGAATGCGTCAGTAACCTTTCAAACATAAGCATAGCGACTGCTTACAAATATCTGACTAACTTCAGGCGATTTACCCGTTTTGGGAAATCAATCGACTTTTGTCAGGAGGTATTTTCGGAACGTCTTGTACTGAGGTTAAATTTGATTGAGATGTGGTTTACGGCCGGTTTGTGCAGAGCACAGCATCCGTCAAATTGGCACAACCTTGCGATCTGCGCCGCGCCAATCGATACCGAAGTCTGTTCGTAGACCTTGGAAACAATTGTCGCAATTTTTTGAAATGCTGGCCAACATTGTTTTACTGAAGGCGCCAAACGTTCAGGAATACGTGTTCTAGTGAACTCATACCCCTGAACTCACACTCTAGAGGCCCTTATTTCCGTACCCAAGCCGTATCGTGTGCCGCGCTGTCCTGACAGGCCGAAATAAACCACATCCCATCCATCGCCGCGTTGATTCCAGGCAACAACTGGCCATCATTCGATCCGATGATAAAGTCTGCGGCATCGCTGTATAGGTTGGCGAATCCCTCAAGATAGCCCTCGGGATGGCCAGGGGGGATACGGGTCCAGCGATCATTTCCGTCACCGAGGCCTGCGCCGCCACGCGTTAAAATCTGCGTTGGCGTGCCAAACTTGGTGAAGCGCATTTTGTTAGGGTTCCCATGATCCCATTCAATACTGCCTTTGTCGCCATAAATACGTAGTGTCAGGTCGTTTTCACAGCCGACTGCTATTTGGCTTGCCCAAATCATACCACGCGCCCCGCCTTTAAGACGCAACAATATGTGAGCGTTATCATCGACCTGACGTCCATCGACAAAACTGTGCAGGTCGGCGGACAGTGCTTCGGTCTCAAGCCCAGACACGAAGGACAGCAGATTAAAAGCGTGCGTGCCAATGTCGCCAATCGCGCCTGCACCGGCTCGCTTGGGGTCTGTGCGCCAATCAGCCTGCTTGTTCTGAATGTCTTCGGTCAACCAGTCCTGCGCATATTCAGCCTGTATCACGCGCAAGTTTCCCAGGTCGCCTCGCGCGATCATCTCGCGGGCTTGCCGCATGAGCGGGTAGCCAGTGTAGTTATGGGTTAGGATGAACTTTGCTGAGGAGGCCTCAACAGCGGCCTTGATGGCATCAGCATCCTCTTGAGTTGTCGAGAGCGGCTTGTCGCAAATCACGTGAATGCCTGCGTTTAAGAATGCGATTACGGGCCCCGCGTGCATGTGGTTTGGCGTCACAATCGCGACGGCGTCAATGCCATCAGGGCGCGCGGCTTCAGCTTTGGCCATATCTGCGTAACTGCTATAGGTGCGATCTGGGGCGATGCCGAGCTCAGCTGCAGATGCCGCAGCGCGATCTGGATCAGAAGACAGGGCTCCAGATGTCAAGGACCATTTTCCGTCAAGGCGGGCTGCAATGCGGTGCACCGCCCCGATGAAAGCCCCTTGACCGCCACCAACCATGCCGAGTTTCAAAGGTTTCATAAGCCCAGCATCCTTTTGATTTGTGCCTCGTCTCGGGTGCTGCCGGCAAAATCGTCAAAGGCTTTGTCCGTCACCTCGATCAGACGGTTGGCAATAAACGGCGCGCCCTCGGCGGCACCTTGCTCAGGGGACTTGATGCAACATTCCCATTCCAGAACCGCCCAGCTGTCATAGCCATATTGAGTGAGCTTAGAGAAGATTCCTGCAAAATCCACTTGTCCGTCGCCTAATGACCGAAAGCGTCCAGCCCGTTCTGTCCAGTTTTGATAGCCTGAATAGACCCCTTGGCGGCCGGTTGGGTTGAACTCTGCATCTTTGACGTGGAAGGCATTAATTCGGTCGTGATACAGGTCGATAAATTGCAGATAGTCGAGTTGCTGAAGCAAGAAGTGCGAGGGATCATAATTGATCATCGCAGCGTCATGGCCACCGCAAGCATCTACGAACATCTCGAAAGTTGCGCCATCAAAAACGTCTTCGCCGGGGTGAATTTCAAACCCGATATCCTGCCCGTGATCTTTGTAGTGATTTAAAATTGGCGTCCAGCGGCGGCCCAACTCGGTGAAGGCTTCTTCGATTAGCCCGGCAGGGCGCTGTGGCCAAGGGTACAGGAATGGAAACGCCAAAGATCCTGTAAAGCTGACAGTATGGGACAATCCGAGCCGTTCAGACACGACGGCAGCTTTCATCATTTGGTCGATCGCCCAGTCTTTGCGTCCAGCAGGATTTCCGTGCAGATGCGTTGGGGCAAAAGCATCAAAGGCTTCGTCATAGACCGGATTGACCGCGACAAGCTGGCCTTGAAGGTGCGTAGAGAGCTCTGTGATTTCAACGCCTGCGTCGGAACAGATGCCTTTGATTTCGTCACAGTAAGTCGCACTGTCCGCAGCTTTATCGAGATCAAACAGCCGTGCATCAAATGTTGGAATTTGGACGCCCTTGTAACCAAGGTCCGCCGCCCAATTTGCGATTTCACTAAGCGAGTTAAACGGAGCATCCGCGCTTGAAAATTGGGCGAGAAATAGTCCAGGCCCTTTGATTTGAGTTCCCATATCGTTCTCCGTTCTGTCTGTTTTCATTCAGGTGGGGCAGTTGGAATTTCCAGTTTCTGCATTAGCGGCAGGTCTGGATCTTCTAATTGTTGAATCGCGGCCCGCGCCATAAAGCGCCCAGCAAGGCTGACATCTTCTGTTTCGACAATGATATTTTCGCGAAACATTTTGAGGATGGGAAAGACTTCTTTCCCATACACGTCGATATCTTTGCCCAGAACAAGGCCGTGTTTTTCGATGGCGACGATGGCCGCGATGGCGTCCTTGGACGAGGTACACAGCACAGCATCAATTTCAGGAGATTGTTCTAATCTGAGCGTCACCCAGTGGCGGATGTCATCTGAGGATTGGTCACTGTCGGCGTTTTTGGAAATGCGGTACTGGATGCCGAACTGTTCGCTCGCCTCTTCGAGGCCGCGTATCATGTCTTGTGCATAATTTTGATTGCGCGGCGGCAAGACTGCTAGGATGTTTTTGCGCCCGCGTTTGGCCAATCGGCTTAAGGCGACGCGAATGAAGGCGGTGTTGTCATAGTCATAATAGGCGTGTTGGTCGGCCCAATTTGTGCGCCCGTGGGTTACAAAGGGAAACTGCTTTTTCAATAGGTACGCGACACGTTCATCTTCAGGTTCTGTCATATTGAAAATAACGGCGTCTGCGGATCCTGTTTCAACGATGTATTTGATCGGACGCAGCGGGTCTTCGTCTGGGAACCACGGCAAAACGTTTAGGTGAAATTGCGTGCCACGCATTTCCCGTGCAATCGAACTGGTCAGTCTGGATGCATTTGTCATCACTTCGCCCACTTCGGGGACGACGAGTGTAATCACGTTGGTGCGCCCCGTGCGCAAACGCAGGCCTGCGCGGTTGGGCACATAGCCGATAGCATCTGCAATTCTGGTCACAAGTTCCTTAGTGTCTGATCCGATGTCTGCACCGTCGCGCATCGCGCGAGAGACTGTTGTGATCGCCAGGCCGCTGATGCGGGCAATCGTCTTTAGGGTCGGTCTTTCACCGGGATTCACTAAGCTACGCAACTCATCTTTGCTCAGTTTTGCTACTTTTGTTGCGGTGCTTTTCATCCGGTCTGTTCCTTTTGCCATCTAACAAAACACCTAGCTGACACGGCCCCCAATTGGCAATTGATCTGTGGCATCTCGTAACGGCCCCTCTCCTGAAGGGTTTATATCGGAGTCCAGAAAAAACTTGCAAGGATAAACTGTATCGATGTAGTCGTTACTGTATCGATACAGATTGGGAGGAATCATCGTGAAACAGATTACTAAACTTTTGGCAGCAACAGCGATTGTTGCTGCGTCCGGCGCAAATGCGGAAGAGCTTGAGGTCATGCACTGGTGGACATCTGGCGGCGAAGCCGCCGCTGTTGGGGAACTGGCTAAGGCGTTTGATGCAACCGGAAACACTTGGGTGGATGCGGCTATTGCGGGTGGCGATGCTGCCCGCGCGGTGATGGTCAGCCGTCTAACAGGTGGCGATCCAATGGGCGCCTTTCAGTTCAACCATGGACGTCAGGCTGAAGAGTTGATCGAAGCAGGGTTCTTGCGCGACATCACTGACATCGCCGAAGCAGAGGGCTGGAAGGACATCGTAAATCCGCCGTCTTTGCTTGAGTCTTGCACGGTTGATGGTCGCATTTATTGCGCTCCCGTGAATATTCACTCTTGGCAGTGGCTCTGGTTGTCACACAAAGCCTTTGAGGATGCAGGTCTTTCAGTGCCGACAAATTGGGATGAGTTTGTCGCAGCATCACCGGCTTTGGATGGGGCTGGTAAGCTTCCACTCGCATTGGGTCAGCAAGGGTGGCAGCAAAGCGGAATGTTCAATGTGTTGTTCGCAGCCTTGGTGCCGAACGAGGTATTCCTTAGCGTTTACGATGACAAAAACGCGGATGTTGCGGCGGGTGCAGATGTTGCACGCGTTTTCGCAGCTGCCGAGGATGCCCGCATCATGGCGGCAAATTCCACAGTACAAAACTGGAACGACGCGACCAATCTTGTGATCACCGGCCAAGCCGGCGGGCAGATCATGGGCGACTGGGCGCAAGGCGAATTCGCGGTTGCTGGTCAAGTGGCCGGGACGGATTATAGCTGTTTGCCGGGCCTTGGCATGACAGAGCTTTTGAGCACTGGCGGCGATGCATTCTACTTCCCTGTCTTGAAAGATGAAGCAAAGATTGCTGCGCAATCCGAGCTGGCAGCCCTGATGTTGCGCCCGAAAACGCAGGTTGCCTTTAATCTTGCTAAGGGCTCTTTGCCAGTGCGTGGTGATATCGATATGTCGACTGCAAATGATTGTATGCAAAAGGGTCTTGCCTTGTTGGCTGATGGCGCTCTTTTGCCGGACATTTTCCAGATGGTGACATCAGATACGGGAGAACAGATGAATTCGTTGTTCATCGAGTTCTTTGCGGACCCTTCGATCTCTGTCGAAGACGCGCAGGCTCGTTTCGTGAAAATCATCGCGACTGCTCAGTAGTCTGAACTCTACGCCGGCCTGTTTGTATTCGGGCCGGCACCATTCAGGTGTTTGGTGCGGCATTTTGCATGTCGGCCAACAGCGGGGGAAACACCATGTCATCAACACGCCCGAACCAATTGTTCCGAAACAAATCAGCAAAAATTGCAGCGATCCCAATGATCGTGACGGCGCTTTTCGTCTTTGTTGGCGGTACAATTTGGACTGTGGTTTACAGTTTTACAAGTTCCGGTCTGCTGCCGCGTTTGCGGTGGGTTGGTCTGGACCAGTATGAGCGTCTATGGGCCACACGAAAGTGGCTCGTTTCAATCGAAAACCTAACGATCTATGGGTTGTGTATGCTGGTGCTGGTCTTTGTGATCGGCTTCATCTTAGCGGCCCTTATTGATCAAAAAATCCGATTCGAAGACACGATCCGCACCGTGATCCTGTACCCCTATGCGCTCAGCTTTGTGGTGACAGGGTTGGTGTGGCAGTGGATTTTGAATCCCGAATTCGGTGTGCAGAAAGTTGTGCGCGGGTGGGGATGGGAAAGTTTTACCTTTGATCCGCTCTATACCGCCGACATCGCAATTTACGGGGTCTTGATCGCGGGCATTTGGCAGGGCAGTGGCCTTGTGATGGTCTTGATGCTCGCTGGGTTGCGCGGGATCGACCAAGATGTCTGGAAAGCGTCCCGCGTGGACGGGATTCCGACATGGAAAGCCTATATTTTCGTGATCATCCCGATGATGCGACCTGTGTTCATCACCACGCTGGTGATCGTTGTGACCGGGATCGTTAAAATTTACGATTTGATCGTCGCGCAAACCGGCGGTGGTCCGGGTATCTCAACGGAAGTCCCAGCGAAATACGTCTATGACATGATGTTCCAAGCCAACAATTTGGGCCAAGGCTTTGCTGCTTCGACCATGATGCTTGTGACTGTCGCGTTGATTGTCATCCCTTGGGCAATTCTTGAATTCGGAGGCTCGAAGCGCCATGACTGATACATCGTCCTCAATGCTGAACGGTCCACAAGGACCAAAGCCGCGCAAGTCTTTCTCGCGCCGCAACATATTCCTATATGGCACGCTGATCACAATCACGTTGTTTTATGCGCTGCCGCTTTATGTGATGTTCGTCACCTCCCTTAAGGGGATGCCGGAAATCCGCCTTGGCAATGTCTTTGCGCCGCCCCTTGAGATTACATTTGAGCCTTGGGTCAAAGCGTGGTCTCAAGCCTGCACTGGGCTGACCTGCGATGGGTTGAGCACGGGGTTCTGGAACTCTATAAAAATCACCATTCCGTCTGTGGTCCTGTCGATCATTATCGCGTCAGTGAACGGTTACGCTTTGTCGAATTGGAAGTTCAAAGGTGCGGATTTGTTTTTCACAATCCTAATTTTTGGCGCGTTCATCCCTTATCAAGTGATGCTCTACCCGATTGTGATCATGCTGCGTGAAATCGGGCTTTATGGCTCTTTGGGCGGGTTGATACTTGTTCACACCGTCTTTGGGATGCCGATCCTGACCTTGTTGTTTCGCAACTATTTCACCTCGCTGCCCGAAGAACTGTTCAAGGCCGCGCGTGTGGATGGAGCAGGGTTTTGGGGCATATACACCAAGGTCATGGTGCCAATGTCACTGCCGATCTTCACTGTCGCTATGATTTTGCAGGTGACCGGTATCTGGAACGACTTCCTTTTTGGCGTCGTCTATTCCAGCCCAGACAACTATCCGATGACCGTTTCGCTCAATAACATCGTGAACTCCACGCAAGGCGTGAAGGAATACAATGTCAACATGGCGGCGACCATCCTCACGGGTCTCGTCCCGCTCACCATCTATTTCCTTTCTGGAAGAATGTTTGTCCGTGGCATCGCTGCCGGCGCGGTAAAGGGTTGAAAATTATGAAAAACTCAGTTGAAATCAAAAACCTTGACCTGCAATTCGGCGCAGTAAAAGTACTTCAAGACCTCAATCTCGATATTGGCCAAGGTGAATTCTTGGTGCTTCTTGGATCCTCGGGGTGCGGAAAGTCGACACTTTTGAACTGTATTGCGGGGCTTTTGGATGTGTCCGGTGGGCAGATCCACATCAACGGCCGAAATGTCACTTGGGCGGAGCCTTCCGAGCGCGGTATCGGGATGGTGTTTCAATCCTACGCGCTTTATCCGCAGATGACGGTTGAGGGAAATCTATCCTTTGGTTTGAAAAACGCCAAGATTCCCAAGCCCGAGATTGAGAAACGTATCAAACACGCCTCGGAAGTTCTGCAAATTGAGCCGTTGTTAAAACGCAAACCTGCAGCGCTTTCTGGCGGGCAGCGTCAGCGGGTCGCCATTGGTCGTGCCTTAGTGCGCGATGTGGATGTGTTCTTGTTCGATGAGCCTTTATCGAATCTTGACGCAAAGTTGCGCGCGGACCTTCGGGTTGAAATCAAACGTCTGCATCACAAGCTGCAAAACACGATGATCTATGTGACGCACGATCAGATCGAAGCGATGACTTTGGCGGATCGTATCGCCATCATGCGCGGTGGTCAAATTATGCAATTGGGCTCGCCTGACGAAATTTATGGTCGCCCGATCAACAAATACGTAGCCGATTTTATTGGATCTCCGTCGATGAACTTTCTGGAAGGGCATGTCAAAAACAATGCCTTTGAGGTGGGTGATCTGTCGATCCCGTTGGATGGTTATGAGTTTGTCGATGCGGCTGGTGCCACAGAGGGCCCCGCCACCATGGGCATTCGCCCCGAACATGTGGTGACCGGCGAATTGGTAGAAAACACTCCGTATCAAATCGATGTGGAAATCAATCTGATCGAGCCAACCGGATCGGACACTTTGGTCGATTGTGTTGTCGCGGGCCATCATTTTCGCGTGCGGATGGACGGCCAGTCGCGCGTGAGCGTTGGCGACAAACTGCGTCTAGGGCTCTGGCCTGCCAAAGCATCATTGTTCGATGCAACATCTGAGTTGCGTCTTTGATCCATGTCTCAGCACAACTGCAAGAGACGTGAAAATTACAACTATCAGGCGCCAAAAACGCTTACTTTTTAGAGGACTAAAAATGCCCACCATCTCTTACCAACTTTACTCTTCACGCAACTGGGACGCGGATGAAACCTTCGCGATGCTTGCTGAAGCGGGTTACAAAGAAGTCGAAGGTGTCGGTCCCCACTATGAGGACCTGCCCAAAACCAAGGCGCGTCTTGAACGCTTTGGCATGACCATGCCAACGGGGCACTTTGCGCCTGATTTTATTGAGCAAGAGCCTGAAAAGGTCATCGAAATCGCCAAAACTCTTGGAATGACCGGCATCATCGCGCCATATATTCCACCTGAAGAACGTCCGACGACTATGGTGGGGTGGACGGATTTTGCGACACGTTTGGCTAAGATGAGCAAACCGATTGTGGCTGCAGGGTTAGATTTTGCTTGGCACAACCATGAATTCGAATTCGTGCCTATCGACGACCAATTTCCACAGGATTTGATCGCTGCGGCATCACCGGATATCAAATTTGAGCTTGATCTTGCATGGGTTCAAGTTGCAGGGCAGGACCCCGTGGCGTGGTTGCAAAAATACTCAGGACGTATCATCGCCGCCCACGTCAAAGATCTGGCCCCAGAAGGCGATTGCCTGGATGAAGGCGGCTGGGCTGACGTGGGTCATGGCGTCATGGATTGGAACGTTATCAAGCCTGCGTTGGATGCAGCAGGTGTGACCCGCTATGTCGTCGAACATGATAACCCGAGCGATCACACCCGTATGGCCACGCGGTCTTTGGCCAGCGTTCAAGCGTTTTAAGGAAGGCAGAGTATGAAAAGTTTTGGCGTAGGCATTATCGGGTGCGGTAATATTTCGGCCGCCTATCTTAAACTGGCACCCATGTTTAAGGCGATCAATTTGGTTGCTGTCGCGGATTTGAATATGGAGGCGGCACTGGCCCGCGCCGATGAGTTTTCGGTGCGCGCAGACACAATCGAAACCCTATTGGCCGCCGATGATATCGACATCGTCATCAACCTGACGATTCCATCCGCGCATTTCAGCGTCACCAAGCAGATCTTGGAGGCAGGCAAACACGCCTATTCCGAGAAACCCTATGTGCTGACCTTGGAAGAGGGCGAAGCCTTGCGTGCCTTGGCTGCTGAAAAAGGTCTGCGTGTCGGGTCTGCGCCGGACACATTCTTGGGCGGTGCGCATCAACTTGCCCGCGCGGCCATTGATGAAAGCGCAGTTGGTGAAAGCGCAGTTGGTGATATCATCGGCGGCACCTGTCATGTCATGTCTCGCGGGATGGAAGCTTGGCATCCAAACCCTGATTTCTTTTTCCAACCCGGTGGTGGGCCCGTTCTTGATCTTGGACCCTATTACGTCACCAATTTGGTGCAGCTTATCGGCCCCGTTAAATCTGTCTCCGCCATGGCGTCGGCCAGTTTTAAGACGCGGACCATCGGCATTGGGCCTCGAGAAGGTGAAACCGTTCCTGTCGATACGCCAACCAACATTCATGCGGTGCTAGAATTTCACAATGGCGCTCTGGTCACCCTTGGCGCAAGCTGGGACGTCTGCGCGCATCGTCATGAAAACATGGAGCTCTATGGTAGCGCAGGGTCTATTTACTTACCTGACCCGAACTTCTTTGGCGGTGAGGTCTTGCAGGCGGGCCAAGAGGGAGAGGCGAAGAAAATTGGGTCCCGCGACCATCCCTTTGCCGTCACGAATGAAACGGACGGGCAGGGCATTGATCGCGCCAATTATCGCTGTGCAGGCCTTGCGGATATGGCGGCTGCAATTGCCACGGGCAGACCTCATCGCTGTAGTTTGGAGCTTGCAACGCACGTCGTGGAAGTCATGACCGCGATTTTGAAATCAGCCAAAGAGCGTAAATGGGTCGATATGGTGACAACTTGCGAACGCCCTGCGGCTCTGACGCCAGATCAAGCGCGCGAATTGCTGGTCTAACGTTGGGAACTGCCTCGGTATCCTTGGGCTCCATGGGTTTGTAGCAAACGCAAAACGGCTCGCAAAACTGCGAGCCGTTTCATTTTGGGTATGACGTTGCCTTAAAGGTTTTCGACCTGCGGCATGCCGATGGTGTGGAACCCACCGTCCACGCGGATGATTTCTCCCGTGGTGTAGGCACCGCCATCTGAGTTCAAATATACAGCAGTCGCACCAACCGCGTCCAAGGTCGCGTTCGAGCGCAAAGGCGCGTTTTCCTCAGCAAAGCGATAGGTGCGTCGCGCACCACCGATAGCAGCACCTGCGAGTGTTTTCATCGGACCAGGGGAGACCGCATTGACGCGGATGCCTTGGGGCCCAAGATCATTGGCAAGGTAGCGTACTGCGGATTCCAGTGCCGCTTTGGCCACGCCCATGACGTTGTAGTTCGGCGTCACGCGGTTTGAGCCGCCGTAAGTGAGGGTGATCAGTGAACCGCCCTCAGGCATAAGCTCTGCCGCGCGTTTGGCCACGTCGATGAAAGAAAAACACGAGATATGCATGGAGTTTTTGAAGTTCTCAACCGTGGTGTCGCGGATGCGGCCTGTGAGTTCGTTTTTGTCAGAATAGGCAATGGCGTGTACAACGAAATCCAACGTGCCCCATTTGTCTTTCAGCGCTGCAAAAGCTGCATCCATTTGCTCTGGGTTGGTGACGTCAACGTCAACCATGGTGTCTGAGCCAACGGTTGCCGCCAAAGGGGCCAAACGTTTGCCGAAGGCTTCGCCTTGATATGTGAATGCCAATTCAGCGCCCTCAGCTGCACAAGAGCGCGCGATGCCCCATGCGATGGAACGCTCGTTTGCGACACCCATGATGAGCCCGCGTTTGCCTTTGAGAAGATCTGCCATGGTTCAAATACCCTTATTTTGTTGGTCGTGTGTTTGGCGTGTTTCGAACGCGACGTCAAGTTTTTGGACAGTTTGGCGACAGGCATGCTGATTTCAGGATGCCATCACACCAGTCAAAGGCCGTCGAGACATTCGGCGATCTTGCTCAGTGCTGTGCATCATAGGTCGGATCATGGTCTTGTTCATCAACATGGCTCTTGACCTAGAGCGCACTCTAACCCGTATCTGTTGCTGCGTCTTAACGGGAATCACATTGAAATGAAAATTGGTGAGCTTGCGAAATGTTCGGGATTGTCGACATATACGATCCGCTATTACGAGCGGATCGGTTTATTACCTGTTGCGGAGCGCGATGCTGGGGGCCAGCGCGACTATGACCCTTCGATCTTAATTTGGACCGAGTTTTTGGGGCGCTTGAAAACCACTGGTATGCCGATCCGAGACATGTTGCGCTATGCGCGGTTGCGCGAACAAGGCGCGCAAACGGGGCTTGAACGTCGCGCACTTCTCGAAGCGCATCGTGACATGGTCAGGGATAAACTCGACACTCTGCAGGCCAGCCTTCTCGTTCTTGACATCAAAATCGACAGCTATGTCGACACAGAGCAAAGGACGCACCATGACGAAACCACACCATAAAGAAAACTCTCTGACACGGCTTGAGCGCGGTACGCGCGCTCTGGCTGAAATCGACGGACAAGCGGGTCAGAACGTCGTCGATGCCTTGGCAGATATTGCGCCAGATTTCGCAACTTATTTGTTAGAGTTTCCGTTCGGGGATATTTATTCGCGCCCAGAGCTTTCCCTGCGGGATCGCGAAATTGCGACCATCGCTGCGTTGGCAGCAATGGGCACAGCCGCGCCGCAATTGAAGGTTCACATAGAAGCGGGTTTGAATGTTGGCCTGTCGAAAGAAGAAATTACCGAAGTTCTCATGCAGATGGCTGTTTATGCCGGTTTCCCCGCAGCATTAAACGGATTATTTGCCGCAAAAGAGGTCTTTGCGGAGCGGGCAGAGCGGGCAGAGACCTGAGCTTATCGGCGGCGGTTAGCCCTTAGCGCAAATGAAAACAGCCACGCAATCAGTGCGTGGCTGTTTTGGAATTTCGATGCGCAGATAAAATCAGTCCAGGTATTTGGACATAATCATAGACCCGTTGGTACCGCCAAAACCAAACGAGTTGGTCATGACGCTATCAAGGCCCGCACTGTCCACACGTGTGGTTGCGATCTCGTTCGCGTTGATCGCTGGATCGAGTGTTTCCACGTTGATGGATGGCGCGATGAAGTCGTTTTGCAGCATAAGCAAACAGTAGATTGCTTCTTGTGCGCCGGTCGCCCCTTGGGAGTGGCCAGTCATAGACTTGGTTGAAGAAATCAAAGGCGTTGTGCCCAAGCCAAACACGCGACGCACCGCTTCGACTTCGCCCACATCGCCCACTGGCGTTGAGGTGCCGTGCGCGTTGATGTAGCCGATTTTGCGGTCTTCGGCCAACGTGGACAGGGCCACACGCATCGCGCGCTCGCCGCCCTCGCCCGAAGGCGCAACCATGTCAGCGCCGTCAGATGTAGCGCCGTAACCAGTCACTTCGGCGTAAATTTTCGCGCCGCGGGCTTTGGCGTGCTCAAGCTCTTCAAGAACCAAGATGGCACCACCGCCACCGATGACAAAACCGTCACGGTTCGCGTCAAACGCGCGGGAGGCTTTCGTCGGCGTGTCGTTGTATTTCGATGACATCGCGCCCATGGCGTCAAACAGACAAGACAAAGACCAATCCAGTTCCTCGCCGCCGCCTGCGAACATCACGTCTTGCTTGCCCATCATGATCTGCTCTGAGGCAGCTCCAATGCAGTGCAGCGATGTCGAACAGGCTGAGGTGATCGAGTAGTTGATGCCCTTGATCTGGAACGCTGTCGCGAGGTTCGCAGAGATTGTGGACCCCATGCATTTTGGCACCGCAAAAGGACCAACGCGTTTGGTCGCGCCAGATTTGAGCACAGTTTGGTGCGCCGCAAACATAGCCGATGTAGACGGGCCACCAGAGCCTGCGATCAAACCTGTGCGAAAGTTGATGACGTCTTTTTCCTCTAAGCCAGAATCCGCAATCGCTTGGGTCATGGCGATAGAGGCATAAGCAGCCCCCGGACCCATAAACCGCAGCGCGCGTTTTTCGACATGGTCTTTGATGTCGAGTTTCACATTGCCAGCGATTTGACTGCGGAACCCATATTCTTTCATATCCTCATTGGCAGTGATGCCCGAGGTGCCTGATTTGAGGGATGCCAAAACTTCTTCGGCGTTGTTGCCGATAGAGGAGACAACTCCAAGACCTGTAATAACGACACGGCGCATAGCGTGCTCCTTTTATAAGTTTGCCCTTTTGTAAGTCAGCAAGGGTAAGAGGTGCAAGGGGGAGGAGCCTTGCCATCCTCATATTAAGGATTTCGAGCTTTGTCTCTGTCGTTTAATATATGCGCCATCAATTAATTCATCGGGGGTTAAGTCCAAAACGCAATTGATGACGGATGCCCAGTTTTCGTCACTCAAGTGGAAATCTTTGGGTAAGGCGCTGTGGCTGCTATAGACCTCGTCAGCGACCCTTTGAAAAAGCGCCCGACAAAAATCGGCTTTTGAATGTCGTTGGCTAGCCAATGCAGCAGCGGTCACATCATCGTAAATTTCGATTTTTGCTTGATGATGGCTACGTGAAATCGTTCTGAACACGTCTGCCAATGATGGCCAGTATTTCAGATCAAACTGAGATGATAAGTTATTTAGATGTGACTTTACCCAACTAATAAAGAGATAGTTTGACGATGATGCATCTTCGATTACATCAGTTATACTATAGTGAGTATCCGAACCAAAACTGTTGCGGTTTTCAATTTCGCTTTTTTTCTCAAGTAGATCTGCAAGCTCACTGCTAAGCTTTGATATGCGATCAGTCACTTGAGTAAGTTTTTTGTAATCGTCCCTCATTAAGAAAGTTGCTTCGGGATGCCACGCGGATCGGGCGCATATGATTGAATCGAAAAAGAGTTGAATTGCTAACTTATTGCCGCCGGTCTGCTTAAGCACATCTTTGTAGACATCGATTAGTTCCGCGCGCCTTGCAATGAGGCGCTCTCTGGTTTCACCCCAGTTACGGGGAAGCTTTCTTTCCTCACAGTCAGGCCAATGTTCAAGTAGAATATCTTGGCAATAGTCGGTCTCATTTACTTCTGTCATTTTGATCTCCTTTGTTTCCTAAGTTTGGAGAAATTTAGATCGACATGGGAAACATGTCGGTACCTGAAAGAAGAAAAATTAAGCGCGCTTGGGTACCCCAAACGCGCTTGAAAACGATTTTACTGTGCCTCAGGCACCTAGCTCTCAGACAAAGCCACCTTCATGTCTTTCACTTCATAAGCCAGCTCGCCGTCGATTTTGACGATGCCGTCCGCGACGCCCATGGTCAGGCGGCGGGTTTGGATGGCTTTGGTGAAGTTAATCTCATAGGTCAAAAGCTTGGCCTCTGGGCGCACCATGGCTTTGAGTTTGATTTCGCCAACACCCAAAGCATAGCCGCGACCTGTCCAGCCGCGCCAGCCGAGGTTGAACCCTGTGAGCTGCCACAGCCCATCAAGACCAAGACAGCCGGGCATGATCGGGTTGCCGGGGAAGTGGCATTCAAAGAACCACAGGTCCGGCGTGATGTCGAATTCGGCCATCACGTGACCTTTGCCGTGCACACCGCCATCGCCTGAGATGTCCGTGATACGGTCCATCATCAACATGGGCGGGGCTGGAAGTTGGGCGTTGCCTTCGCCAAACAGTTCGCCACGGGCGCATTTGAGTAGGTCTTCTTTGTCGAAGCTTGTCGGAAAATCGGCCATAGATGCGATTGCCTTATGTTAGGGTCTTTTTCAGTTTGATGGGTCTGTATCACTGTGAGAGCAAAACGCGCAAGTGTACAGAGGGCCGTCTTGACCAAAGGATATATGGGATTTTCGTTTGAATTACACCCGCGCAAGGCCTTATACTGTCCAAACCAGCCAACTGGAGGGCCTCATCAAGGGGCCTTTTTTACGAAGCGAGACGTGAATGAGTGACATGATCCAACAGACCAGCCCTGCGACAGCTGTTCAAACGCGACGCGGCGAAGCGTGGCTGGCCAGTGCCGATCTGCGCCCGACACGCCAACGCGTGGCTTTGGCCGCGATGCTGGTGGGCGATGGTCAAGACCGTCATGTTACAGCGGAAAGTCTGTTTTCAAATGTGTGCAGCGCTGGCGAAAAAGTATCGCTGGCCACAGTGTACAACACGCTGCGCGCTTTTTGTGATGCGGGCCTGATGCAAGAGGTCACCGTCGACGGCACGCGGTCCTATTTCGACACCAATATGGCCGAGCACCCGCATTTCTTTTGGGAAGACAGCGGTGAATTGACCGATGCCCCTGCGGAAGACCTGAAGATTGTGGGTTTGCCCATGGCCCCTGATGGCACAGAAATTGCGTCCGTCGATGTGGTTATCCGGTTGCGCAAAACCTAAGTAGCGCGCCTTTCAACGGCGCTATGACGTAGGAACGAACTCTGCCAATCCGCGTAGCCATGTCTTGATTTCGGCTTCAACACCCTCTTCTTCGAATGTTTCTAACGCACGCGGCGTCCATTGCTCAGGCGTGAGCTGGTTCAACCAATGGCGGCGTTCTTGTTCTTGCAAGGTGGGCAGTTTCAGCGCGCTTGCGGCATGAAGCAGTTGCAACACAGATTGCACCGCGCGCATTTGCCGAAAGGCGTCCATCATCGGTGCAGTCATCTTGGGATCGTCGCGCCATGTGGTGTCAAACAGTGCTGTAGCCCGCTGACCAGCCCCCAAACATTGATAGGCGACACAACCAGAATAGCCCTTTGATATCAAATCTTTATGGATGGCGCAGCCAAAGCCAGACAGGTTGTGGCAGGGCACCCCCGCCGCTTTATCATGGGCAAAGCTGTCGTCTTTGTCAAAGGCCAAAGATAGGCAACATAGGGCGGCGCAATTGGAGCAATCAGACGTGAAATCTATTGGGTTTGTCATATAAAAAATCTGTCACCCCATGCGCTTTTAGGCAAGAAAAAAGACGGCCCGCATTCGCGAACCGCCTTAAATGTGTGGTAGGTGTAGGAGACAAAACCATTAGCCCTCAAAGGCCTAAGGTCTCTCTCACGCCGTTAACCCTTATGCGATTTCGACAAGCTCGATGTCGAATGTCAGGTCTTTGCCCGCCAACATGTGGTTCGCGTCCAATGTCACGAACTCTTCGCCAATGGACACGACGCTCACAGGGATCACTTGGCCTTCTGGCGATTGCATTTGCAGCTGCATGCCCACTTCAAGTGGGATCTCAGCTGGGATCACTTCGCGTGGCACATCTTGCTGCGCGTCGTCTTGGCGTTGGCCGTAAGCCTCGTCAGCGATAGCGACGATGGTTTTCTTTTCGCCAACAGTCATGCCGACCATTTCTTTGTCCATGCCCACGATCACTTGGCCGGTGCCAACTGTGAATTCCAATGGGTCACGACCTTCGGAGCTGTCAAAAACAGTGCCGTCAGTAAGGGTGCCTTTGTAGTGAATGCGAACTTTATCGCCGGATTTAACTTCGGACATCAGAAAACTCTTTCGATTTTGGGGTGAATTGTGAGGCCGCTTTGAACCTATGTGATGCGGGTGCTCAAGTTTGGTGGCTAAGATAGCGGAACTTGGCTGGGTGTAAACCCATGCAACTGTAGACTGTGACGAGCCCTATAATATTTGGCTCTATCAATGAGGTGGGGAGGAAAAAAGTGGCCCTTCGGTTCACTCAGTCTATAATAGCCCCTTTGAGCGCGGTGCATTTTTGCCGCCCCAAGTGCTCTTTGCCCCACATGTTCAGTGTCGACACGCCAAAGCAGAGATCATCGGAAACCTGTTTGCGCGTTAACTCAAGGTCTGTGGAACCTGTACCGCATTTCGGCGAAACTCGCATGTCCGTTCCTGTCCGATAGTCAGTCACTTTGGTTGCAGTAAATGCTATCAGAGGGGTGCTATCAAACTGTAACAAGACTAAGCCATCTTTCGCTTTCATAAAGTCACCAGAAGCTTTAAGCATCACAATCTTCTCTTTTTAAGGACAGATCATGGCGCAAAAAGCCACCATTTATAAAGTCGAACTTTCCGTGTCGGATATGGATCGTCACTATTATGAAACCCATAAACTGACGATCGCCAAACATCCTTCTGAGACGGATGAACGGTTGATGGTGCGACTTTTGGCGTTCGCGTTGAATGCGCATGAGAATTTGGAAATGACCAAGGGTTTGTCAACCGATGACGAGCCTGATATTTGGCAAAAAAGCCTGAGCAACGAACTTGAGTTGTGGGTGGCTTTGGGGCTGCCGAGCGAAAAGATCGTGCGTCAATCCTGTGGCAAATCCGACAATGTGGTGATCTATTGTTATGGCGGCAGAACGGCTGAGGTGTGGTGGGATAAAATCAAAAACAGCACCACGCGCTTTGACAACCTTCAGGTTCTCAATTTGACCGAACAAAACACCAACGAGTTGGCCACGCTGGCAAGTCGGTCGATGAAGCTGCAAGTGAACATTCAAGACGGTGACGTGATGATCAGCGTTGATGACAGCATCGTTTACGTCACGCCGGTGAAGTGGAAACATAACGATCACTGAACAAAGGGGCCGCGCAAGTGTTGCGCGGCTTGCCTATGGCTTTGGCAGCAACCCGTTCAACATCAAGGCCAGATGGTCGTCTACGAATTTGTCGATATCCAACGCGTCGCGATCATGGAATAAGATGTTCCAAATGGCGATGTTGACATGTGTACCCACAAGGACACGCGGGCTGATGTCGATCACATCCGCGCGAAACTCGCCGCGTTCGACGCCATACTCCAATGTGGACCGAATAAGGGCTGACCCTTTTTGCACGACGTTTTCATAATAAAAATCGATGATGTCTTGCTGCTTTTGCCCGCCTGAAATCATGTAGCGCAATAATGTTTTCATGCCGGGGGAGGCCATCTGCGCTGCGATCATTTTGAACTGCAAAGACAACAGGTCAGGCGCGCTGCCCGTATGCGATACTGTCGCTTCAGTGATGCGTTGAAGGCTTGGCAGGATCGAATAGACCAACACGCCTTTGAGCAACTCTGCCTTGGATCCGAAGTAAAGATACATGGTCCCTTTGGCCACGCCAGCCCGATCCGCAATGTCGCTGATTTTGGCCGCGTCAAAACCGTCGCGATCAAACGCCTCAAGCGCCGCTTGGATGATGTCGTCGCGCCGTCTGAGTTGCGCGCGCGACAGCTCTTTTGTCTCAAAGGGATCTTGGGTCAAGTCGGGCTCCTCAGCCGATGTCTGGGCACACCTTTATACAAAATTTCCGTAGGCTTAGAAAGGTGTGGTCGGTGTGACTTGACATAGAATGACTTATAAGTCAATTAATGACCTATCAGTCATTTTTGGAATCACTGGTGGTACAAGATGGCGTGGGGGCTAAAAAGTGTCATGCGTTACAGGTTTCTCAAAACAGAAAAGACGGCTCATAATGCGTAAATTTTTATTCTTTACGGCCCTTTTGGCCCTGGTGGCCTGTAATGAAGACGATCAGACGACCGTCGCGCCCATTCGCGGTTTGAAAACGCATCTTGTCGCAGATGCGAAAAAGTCGACTGTCCGCAGGTTCCCTGCCGTGCTCGAACCGACCTCATTGAACACGCTGTCTTTTGAGGTGGCTGGGAAACTGGGTGCCGTTCCTCTTGCTGTTGGGCAGCGCGTGCAAGTTGGTCAAACCTTGCTAAGTCTCGACACAACCACATTGCAATTACAACTCGACACTGCCGAGGCGGGCGTCCCCTCAGCGCAGGTTGCACGCGATAACGCTGTCGATAACCTCGCGCGGCAGATGCAGTTGTTCGACAGGAGGGTGATAACCAAGAAAGATCTGGACGACGCAAGCACTCTGTCTGCCGCTGCGCAGGCGCAATTGGAGCAGGCGATCAAAGCCCGCGACAGCGCGCGCGAAACTTTGAGCAAAACCATCATCACCGCGCCCATCGATGGGATCATCAATTCTGTCGATGCAGTAAGCTTTGGCACAGTGTTAGCAGGGGCGCCCATGGTGACGCTCTATTCACCCGATCAATTTGAAATTTCGTTCAGCGTCAATTTCGACACCGTGTCACAACTGGTTGTCGGAACGCCCGCTACCGTGCGTTTGGCAGATTTACCCAATGTTAATCTTGACGCAGTTGTCAGCGAACTCGGGTCGCGCGCGGATACCGTCTCGAGTTTTCCTGTTGTACTGAAATTGAAAGATACCGATCCGGTTCTCAAAGCAGGCATGGCGGTTGAGGCCACGATTGAACTGCCGCTGCCCGCCGAAGAGGGCTTTACTTTGCCACTCAGCGCGATTGTCAAAAAGGGGCAGATCGGGTTTTCGCCCGATGGGCTGCAAGGTCAAAGTGCGGCGCGGGTTTTTGTATTTGACCCGCAAACCGAAACCGCTGTGCTGCGCGACGTGACGGTCGGCGGCGTGCGTGAAAATGAACTGCTTGTCATTGACGGTCTTGAGCATGGCGAATTGGTCGCCTCGGCGGGTGTGTCCTTTTTGAGAGACGGGATGCACGTCAAGCTCCTGGATGGTGAATAACGATGGAATTTCTAACACGTTTTGGACTTGAAAAATCACGCCTGACCGCACTGGTCATGATTGGATTGCTCATTGTTGGTTCGATGACCTATATGGCCATTCCCAAACGTGAAAATCCCGCCATCACCGTACGCACCGCCGTGGTCGCAGCGCAGTTTTTGGGAATGGCGCCTGAGCGTGTCGAGGATCTGATTGCTGTGCCTTTAGAGCGTGCAGCGCGCGAAATCGGCGAGGTGGAAGACATCGAAACACGTGTGATCACAGGTGGTGTGATCTTGAAGTTGAACATTTACGATTCCGTCCCAGAAGGCGATCTTGAACAGGTCTTTCAAGACATTCGCAACAAAATGAGCGACAGCGCGAGCGAACTGCCGACTGGTACGCTGGGGCCGATTGTGAATACCGATTTTGGTGATGTGGCCATCGCGACAATTGCGGTGACCGGCGACGGGTTTGCGCAAGACGAAATGTTTGATGCCGCGGATGCCCTGCGTGAGGGGCTTTATACGCTGGACGGGATCACCAAGGTGTCGATCTATGGCCAACAAGAAGAGCGCATTTGGTTGGAAATCGACACCCGCAGGCTGGCTGCTATTGGCGTGCAGCTTGAACAGGTTTTGGGGGATTTGCAGGCGCAGAATGTGATCTTGCCTGCGGGGCAGATGAATTCAGACGGCATCAACATTACGATGGAAGCCAATGGCGACCTTAAGACTGTTGAAGATATTGAAAACGTACTGACCAAAGTGTCAGGGCTCAATGGGTTCGTGCGTTTGAAAGATTTGATGAGCGTGCGGCGCGGCTATGTTGACCCGCCTGAGACGCCTATTTTCTTTAACGGGCAGCCCGCTTTGATGGTCAGTGTCGAGATGGCAAACGGCAAAGACATTCAACAGCTTGGGCGCGCGCTGAAAACACGCATCACTGAATTGGAACGCCAGCAACCTATTGGCATGTCTTTCAATATTTCGACCTTTCAGGAAACCAATGTGACCGTGGCGATCGACAATGCGGTGTCGAATGTTGGTCAGACATTTCTTGTCGTGCTGGCTGTTATGTTGGTGTTCTTGGGAATTCGACCCGCGTTGATCATCGCCAGTATTGTGCCATTTACAGTGATGTTCGCGCTATTGGTCATGGTCTATGTTGGCATCGATATTCAACAGGTATCGATTGCGGCCGTGATTATTTCGCTTGGGCTTTTGGTCGATAACGGACTTGTCGTCGTCGAGGAAATTCAAACCAAAGTTGACAATGGTATGTCCCCCTATGATGCAGCCATCGCGTCTTGTGGACAGTTTTTCATTCCCTTGGCTGTGGCCTCTTTGACCACGATTGCGGCGTTCATTCCTATGCTGATCCTTGACGGGTCCGAGGGTCAGTTTGCCTTTGCAATGGGTGTTGTTGTGGCCGCGATGTTGTCGGGATCTTGGTTGGTCGCGCATTACATTTTACCGTTTTTATCCGCGCGTCTGGTCAAGCCAAGTGTTAAAAAGGTAGAATCTGAAAACTGGTTGATCCGAGGTTATGGCAATCTGACGCGCCGCATTTTGCCTTTGGGCGTGCCTATCATTGTTTTATCATATGCGTTGGTGATTGGGTCTGCGACCGTATTTCCAAGCCTTAAGTCTGAGCTGTTTCCGCTGAGTGAACGGTCGGACTTTTTGGTCTATCTCGATATGCCCAAAGGCACCGCGATTGAGGCAACACGTGACGAGGCCTTGGTCGTTGAGGCGTGGTTGCGTGACAAGGACGAGAACCCTGAAGTGCGCGATACAACCCTTTATGTCGGCGATGGCGGGCCACGGTTCTATCTTAGCCTTGATCCTGCCGAGACCGATCCCGCGGGTGCTTTTTTCGTGGTGAACACCACAAGCCCGAAAGACGCGCAAATCGTTGAGGCGCGCGCGCGGCAGTATCTGTCGCAAAACGTGGCTGCTGCACAAGTGCGGCTGACGCGATTGTCCATGGGTGGCAATGAATCTGGCATTGTTGAAATTGAAATCACTGGCCCTGACGGCGAAGTGCTGATGCAAGCCGCAGACAAAGTGAAAGCCGCTTTTGACGAGGTGCCAGATTTGGTACGCAATGAAGACGATTGGGGCAACAAAACCGTCAAAGTCGTCATCGATGTGGCGCAAGATAAAGCGCGTGAACTTGGTATCACCTCAAGCGATATTTCGGATGTGATGGATACGTTCTTTCGTGGCTCGACCTATTCTACGTTTCGCGATGGCACGGATGCCATTCCGATTGTGGCGCGTGCCGAAGACAGCTTTCGCGATAGTCTAGAAGATCTGGCAAACCTGTCGGTGCCAACCAGCAGTGGTTTGATTTCGCTCAATCAGGTGGCAAGCTTTCGCCCCAAACTGGAATACGCGCAAATCCGTCGTGAAAACCAAGAACGAATGATCACCATTTCGGGCAAAAGCCAATCCTTGGGCGCAACACAGGTCGAACAGTTGCTTGCGCCGACGCTTGAGGCGCTTGATCTTGGGCCAGCGTATAAGGTCAACATCGGTGGCGAGACTGAGCAGGGGGGGGAGATCAAACGCAAACTTGCGGCGGGTCTACCCTATACGCTGGTCGTCATGTTGGTGGCTTTGACGTTTCAATTCAATTCGGCGCGGCGCGTGACGCTGATCTTCATGACAATCCCATTGATCGTTGTGGGCGCGCCGATTGCCTTACAACTTGCGGGACGCCCGCTGTCGTTTTTCGCGATCTTAGGGTTGATGTCTTTGATGGGGATCATCATCAACAACGCGATTGTTTTGATTGATCAGATCGACATTGAACGAGAAACCAACGACCTGGATGATGCCATTGTCATCGCCGCCAAAAAACGTGTGACGCCGGTGATGTTGACCTCGTTGACCACGGTGTTGGGCCTTGTGCCGATGGCGATCAATGGTGGCGCGTTGTTTGAGCCGATGGCGACGCTGATGGTGGGCGGTTTGCTTTTGGCCTCGCCTTTGACCCTTGTGTTTGTGCCACCAGCCTACCGTCTGTTTTTCCGCAAATCAGCCTAAGGCAACGGTGCGTTTTGCCGTTCTTTGATAAAATTTAGGCCATGCACCCGTGGCGGGATGCATGGCCTTGGACACTTGGGCGCCTCAGCGGTAAAAGTCCGATGCCCGTGCCGACGATCAAAGAGATCATTGCAGAAATGCCAACTCCTAAGAAAAGCCGCATTAAGGAAGCCCAAGTGTCTTTCCACAATACGATTTTCTTGGAGCGTTTGGCTGGTTCACAAAACAGGCGCTGGGCTGTGTCCCAAATGGTCGCGGGCGCGGGCAGCAGCTTGTCTTAAGGGGTCGCGGTGAGGCGGATGTCAGAGCCAATCGCATAGGCGATCAATACGATGGCGAAAGGCAAAGCAGCCAAAAATACCGCATTGGGTTTGGAGGGTATTCGATTGATCCGTCTCATGGTGCTCCTCCGTTTGGGTGAGCGTGTGAAGCGATGCAGGCAATGCAAATGCCGATGCAAGTCCGGCTGAGAGCGCCGCAGCGGATAGAATGTTCTTGAGTGTCCTGACTTTCCCCGTTGTGCGTCCCGCCTGATTTTAAAGACGTGTTTTCACACGCAGACGGAACAAGAGAATATAAGCGCGGACAAAACCAACGCAGTAACCTCCCGGGATTTTGCCCCGCCGTGTGCCTTTGCGGATTTTACCGCCTAGGTGGCGCTTCTCGGACCAGACCTTTGGTTTTGCATCCAAGCGAAACCCTAAGCACCCTGCATCTGTAGCCAACGACACCGGTTGCAATTGGGTCAAGGCGTCGGAGGATTCATTTTATGCGGTGAGATGGTTTTTGCAAAAATTCACCAAAAAGCATCGATTTGATGTGGATTTGTGCATGTGCCGCTCGTTTTGCAGCCTCTGTACTGTTCGCCAATCGGTTCATTCGCACCGTATGCTTATCTGGGTATCGGTAAAATTGCATTGATTGGCGTGCCGCATTCTATTTTTGAGGAAGCGTCGCGGGCCGGGTGGTCGCAAAAAATGGGATATACCTGACCTTGATGAGTTTATGGAACCGTGCGACAATTCTATTGCACGATATTCCTACAAATTGATTATAGTGAGTGTTTTGCCACGCAACAGAATGGGCAAGGTGACTAAAATATCTTGCACAATTCCTACAGTCTATGTTTGCTCCTGTGTAGGGGGATCGAATTTCTCTTTGTGAGGGGCTGTTACCTCGGCATCTCACAAAAACTGGTCGGTGCAGCAATGTGCCGGCCTTTAATATGCCTAATCCACACCACGCATATCGCTTGACGCTGCTTTCTTAATAAAGCGCGGCTGGCCGTGGGCCGTTTTTTGTCAGAGCGGCTACATTTGTACACCTATTTTAAGGTGCTGCCAAATTGCAACGCATTAACAAAGGCAACTTTTGTGCCGTAATCGTGCCTAATTCACAGCGATCTATAGGGACTGTTAACCAAATTGATCTAGCCTCAACAAGGACACCTGACCCCCAAGGACGTCTCGCTATGCCAAGACTTATTCGCCTTTGCGCTGTTATACTTTCTGCTTTGCTCGGCTTAATTGCCGCGCTGCCTGCGGACTCTCAAGAACGCCAAGCAGTGGGGGTTGGGCGCCTTTTTTCCAATGATTTTCTCGGGGATGGCAAAGATCGTTGGCATGCGACTTCATACGTTGTCTCAGCGCTAAGTGAACCGATTATTAGCCAGACTTCGCCAGCCACCTCAGGCCATATTATTGAACATCGATTGAGCGGCAAAGTTGTTGCGTCTGCCAATTTGTACGCCGTGGCTGCGGGTGATCGACCATATTCTGGGGTTCTTTCCTATAGTCATCACCGTTACTTGCGCAACGGTGATGCCCTCAATCGTATCGGCATAGACGTTGTTGTTGGTCCGCAAGCCGGCGTGGGTCAATTGCAAGGTTGGGTGCATGACGGTTTAACTGCGCCTCGCCCTGATCTAGAGGCGCAGTTGCCAAACGCGATCTATCCGACTTTGAGCGGCGAAGTTGCGAAATCTTTTCATCTCAGTAGAGTAGAGTTGCGCCCTTTCGCCGAAGTTCAGCTTGGCGTTGAAACTTTCGCGCGTCTTGGCGCAGATGTGTTTGCAGATGCGTTTTTTGGCCAGCGGGATGCAGAACAAATGCGCTTGCGCGATGTGACCACAGGGCAGCTTTACAATTCCGCTAGCGCACTCTCAGGTCCAGATATTGAATTTATGCCGGGCGCTGATATGGCTCGTGTTTGGTCGTCAAAATATCTTCCCGTATCTGATGGATATATGGTTGAACCCGCCCGGTTTCGCGGACGGGCGGGGGTACAGGTTTCTGTGCCGCAGGCGGATATGTTTTACGGTGTGACTTGGCTTGGTCCGCAATTCGAAAATCAACCAAGCGATCAGGTGGTGGGATCGTTGAACGTAAGCTTGCGTTTCTAATCCCGTTGCAAACAACCGTTTTATTAAGATTCGCGAGATGCAAAGAAATTGGTTAACAGACCGATTCGCTTGTGTTAGCTTGGAACCAATAAAAAAATTAAAAACTAAAATTGGCAGGCATACAGGCTATGAGAACGGGCTTTTCCGGCACGTTTGTCATTGCGTGGACACAGGTAGAGGTCGAAGGCCTCACTCGTGCACCGCTCACCGCACTCACAATCGGCGCTTTGTGGCGCTGGTCTGGGAATGAGGTGTGCGTGGACGGGCCGCGTGATGTACTCGTGCTCGACGGCGCGATCGGCAAGGCAGAACTTCATCAACGTGCGGCGCAATCCGTGCGGAGATTGATTGGCACAGCATTGGCGGGCGCTCCTATATATCACGACCCTGAGGCGCGTGAGCGTCTCTTCGACGGTGGATTTGATGTCACCGACGGGGTCAAAAAATACGAGATCACTTTGATCGATAGGCCTGACTTAGGCGCGCCCTTATTGATGTTCATAGGTGAAATGCCACCCAAAGACACCGATCTTTGGGTTGTATCCATCTATGTGGCAACTGCGCGGGATGCTCGAGTTGATGACAAAGGGGCTGTCATCTGCTTTACACCCGGCACTCAAATTTTGACCCCTGATGGGGCGCGTTTGGTTGAAGACCTAAGTGAAGGCGATTTGGTGCAAACCAAAGACAACGGTCCGCAAGCTTTGCGTTGGATCGGTGGGCGGCGTATTTCCGGCGCGCGGCTTTATGCGATGCCTGAGCTGCGCCCGGTGCGGTTGCGTGCCGATGCGCTTGGCTTGGGCAATCCCGATGAGGATTTGATCGTCTCGCCGCATCACAGAATGTTGGTGTCTGGTAAAGCTGCGCGTGAGTTGTTCAATGCCGACGAGGTACTTGTCGCAGCGAAAGATCTGGTCAATGACAAATCTATCGTCATTGATAGGTCCCACAAGCAATTGTATTATATTCATCTACTGTTTGATGCGCATCAGGTGATTGTGGCCAATGGGCTTGAAACCGAAAGCTTCCATCCCGAAATTGCGGATCTAAAGGATGTATCTGGAGAACAAAAACGGCATCTTTTTGAGCGTTTTCCAAATATTGCAGAACCGGGTGATTCGTATGGTCCTTCTGCACGCCGTACATTGACGGGTGCTGAAGCGGCCATTTTAATGCATGACGTCGCATGAATTAGAAAAACACGCGTCCCAGACGGGGGCGCGTGGTTGACACCCCCCATCAGCCCTATATAAGCCGCTCATCCCGTGTACAGAAATGTGTGCGGGTTAACTATTGGTGTTGGTGGCCCTCGCAAGAGGATGCCTGTCGGCCGAAAGCGATAACTGTGCTCAATGCACATAGTTCGTGGAAAGCAAAGGACAGCACCTTTCACATAATTTGAAAGGATCCAGATCGTGACCAAACGCACATCTGCCAAGTACAAAATTGACCGCCGCATGGGCGAAAACATTTGGGGCCGCGCTAAATCCCCAGTGAACCGCCGTGAATACGGCCCAGGCCAGCACGGTCAGCGCCGCAAAGGTAAGCTTTCCGACTTCGGTCTTCAGCTCCGTGCAAAGCAAAAACTGAAAGGTCACTACGGCGATCTGACAGAGAAACAATTCCGCCGCATCTACGCTGACGCTGTACGTGTCAAAGGCGATACAGGTGAAAACCTCATCGGCTTGCTCGAATCCCGCTTGGACGCAGTTGTGTACCGTGCGAAATTCGTTGCGACAATCTTTGCTGCCCGTCAGTTCGTAAACCACGGCCACATCACTGTGAACGGCAAGCGCGTTAACATTCCTTCTTACCGTGTAAAAGAAGGTGACGTTATCGAAGTGCGTGATCGTTCCAAGCAAATCGCAGTTGTTCTTGAAGCAACTCAATTGGCTGAGCGTGATGTTCCTGACTACATCGATGCGGATCACTCCAAATTGAAAGCAACTTTTGTGCGCACGCCTGGCCTCTCAGACGTCCCATTCGCTGTTCAAATGGAACCAAACCTCGTGATCGAATTCTACGCTCAGAACTAATCTGGGCCATCACGATAAAGTTTTGAAAGGCCGTCCGCTGGGGCGGCCTTTTTCTTTGAGGTATAAATGGCGCTTTAAGGTCGTTTGCTTGTCAAAACAGACGCGCCCGCGCAACATATTTGCGCCTATGCTTGAAGCGACTTTCCTTGCTGCGCGCACAAGGGTATGACGGGCACATCCTTATCGTGAGTTGAGCTATGACCCGTGTGATTGAACCCCAACCCAAAATTCTTGACATCACTTTGTATCAAGGTGGTGAAAGCCAGATTGCTGGACAGGGTAACGCCGTCAAACTGTCGTCGAACGAAAATCCGTTCGGAACACCTGATGGCGCGAAAGCGGCCTATACCAAAGCCGCCCATCAATTGCACCGATATCCCAATACAGATCACGGCGCGCTGCGCCAAGCCATTGGCGATGTGCACGGACTTGATCCGCGGCAAATCATTGTGGGCGTTGGGTCAGATGAAATTATCACCTTTTTGTGCCAAGCCTATGCAGGTGTTGGCGATGAGGTGATCCACACAGAACACGGGTTTTCGATGTACCGCATCTCGACATTGGCCGCGGGGGCGACGCCCGTCTGCGTGCCTGAGCGCGAGCGCGTGGTTGATGTGGATGCCATTCTTGCGGCCTGCACCGAGAAAACCAAGATTGTATTTATCGCCAATCCTGCCAATCCAACTGGAACAATGGTCGGTCAGCGCGAAGTGTCGCGTTTAGCGGATGGTTTGCCACCGCAAGCGATCTTGGTACTTGATGGCGCCTACGCTGAATATGTCGAAGCCTTTGATGGCGGTGCTGCCCTGATAGAGACCCGCGACAACGTTGTCATGACGCGGACTTTTTCCAAAATTTACGGATTGGGCGGCGCGCGGATCGGATGGGGCTATGGTCCACAAGAAATTATCGACACGCTCAATCGTGTGCGAGGCCCGTTCAATATGTCCGAGCCGCAATTGGCGGCGGCTGAAGCGGCAGTCAAAGACCGTGACTGGGTCGAGAAGTGCCGTGAAGAAAACACCCGTTTGCGCGCATGGTTGGCTGAGGCACTGATGGAACACGGTGTGCCATCCGATACATCTTGTGCCAATTTTATCTTGGCGCGTTTTATCGATGCCGTAGAAGTCGAAAACTGTGACGCATTTCTCAAATCCAATGGATTGTTGGTGCGTCGTGTGGCTGGCTACGGTCTGCCCAACTGCTTGCGCATTACCGTCGGGGATGAATCTTCTTGTCGCCGTGTGGCTCATACGATCGGGCAATTTTTGGAGCAAACCAGATGAGCGTCATGTATGAGCGCGTGGCCCTAATCGGGCTGGGCCTCATTGCGGGCTCTATGTCTTTGGCGATGCGCCGTGCAGGTATTGCGGGCGAGATCACAGGTTATGCGCGCTCAGCCGAAACCCGCGACATCGCCCGTGATATGGGACTGGTCGACCGTGTGTGCGACACTGCGATTGAGGCTGTGAAAGACGCCGATTTGATCGTTTTGGCTGTCCCAGTTGGTGCTATGGGCGCTGTTATGGCTGAGATTGCGCCTGGGTTGAAAGCGGGTGCTGTGGTGTCTGATGTTGGCTCCGTAAAGAAAGACATATTTGCATCCGTTTTGCCGCATCTACCTGTAAATGTTGAATTTATAGGCACTCATCCGATGGCTGGGACCGAGCATTCTGGCCCCAAATCAGGCTTTGCCGAACTGTTTGATAATCGTTGGTGTTTGATTGTGCCGTCTGATGAATCCTCTGAGGAGGAGATTGTGCGTCTTGAAGAGTTTTGGCGCGCTCTAGGATCAAACACCAAGCGCATGGATGCTGAGCACCATGATCTTGTTTGTGCGGTTGTGTCCCACACTCCGCATTTGATTGCTTATACAATGGTGGGTGTCGCCGATGATTTGAGCCGCGTCACGGATCAAGAAGTTATCGAATTTTCGGCTGCAGGTTTTCGCGATTTTACGCGTATCGCGGCCTCTGACCCGACCATGTGGCGTGACGTGTTTTTGTCCAACAAAGATGCCACGCTTGAAATCTTGGGCCGATTCACAGAAGAATTGTTTGCGCTGCAGCGTGCCATTCGTCAGGGCGATGGCGATCATTTGCACAAGTATTTCACCCGTACCCGCGCCATTCGTCGTAGCATTATTGATGCGGGCCAGGATACCGATGCCCCCAATTTTGGCCGCAATTCAGACGCGTCATGAGGCGGACCTGTGGATCCATTTTATCAATTTGGGTATTGATGAGTGCCGAAATTGCCACCGCCGAAATGACGCGGTCACCTTTTCCAATGGCGCGGCCCGGCTCTGTTGCGCTGGTCGATCCCGTAGTCGTCTTGCCGAACGTGGTGATTGCGCCTCAAACCGCGCCGGCAATGACGGTCTCTCTTGTGCCGCAATTCCGACCAAAAACCTTAAAGGCGCCGAGGCAAACTCAGGTGTCTTATCGGACCGCAGGATCTGTTTGCGGACATCGCGATATTCGTGGCACGGCGATTAAAGAAATTCAAGCAACACTCAAAGGCTGCGGTTTAAGCGATCCGGTGCGGATCACTGAAATATCCGGCGTCAAACTGTTCTCGCCCGCAATAATCGACTGCACAACAGCCAAAGCATTGCGCACGTGGATCGATAAAGGTGCGAAACCTGCGGTGGGGCGCAAAGGTGGCGGCTTGAGTGAGCTCAAGGTGGTTGCAAGCTATTCTTGTCGAACGCGCAACAATCAGCCGGGTGCGAAAGTATCCGAACACGGTCGAGGTCGCGCCATCGATATCGCTGGGTTTACACTTAAAAATGGCGATTCTACCACCGTTCTAGAGGGGTGGAATGATCGTAAGTATTCAACGATACTGAAAAAAATGCACAAATCTGCCTGTGGGCCATTTGGGACAGTATTGGGACCGAACGCCAATAAATATCACAAAGACCATTTCCATTTTGACACAGCACGCTATCGCTCAGGCAGTTATTGCCGTTGACGCATTAGCGGATGGTGATGCGCGGAGCAGGGCCAAGCGGCAGAAACCCAAGCGAAATATTACCGCGTGAAAGTGTTAGTTCTGCGTCAATCGTGTTGGCATTGCCCGACATCTTTGCCAACATTTCGCCGCCACGCAGCGCCAAGTTTTCAAAATTCTGAGGGATGATGCCTGCCGCGGCAGCGAGCGCAATCATCTCGCGCCAATTGGTTGCCTTTAGACTGATTTTCCCGTTGGGCACGCCGCGCTCATCTACTTCAAATTCGCCAGCAATGCGCAGATCAAGTGCGCCCCAAGTGGCTGCCATATTGCGCAATAGCACGTGAGTGGGCTGCGGACGGGGACCTTCAAGGGCTGTGATGTCCCAATCTTTGTCAAAAGTCATGCTGGCATCAATGGCCAAGGCATCGAACTGATCCGACAGAATGCCGTTTGGATTCAGCCGTTTCATCAAGGATGTCGATGGCGCGAGATCGTTCAATGTCATCTGTATATCATGGGTCAAGGGATCGTCTTCAAGGCGCTGAACCGTTGCCGTGGCGCTGTCCAAAGAAAACCCCCAACCAAGCGTTGATTCGGCGATAAGGTCGTCAAAATCAAAGGTCGCGCGATGCATTGTCAACGCAGGACCGACCTCGACAAACAAGGTGCCATTTGCGGAGGCGTTGGTTATGTCGATGTGTTGAAATGGCGTGGACAAGCGGACGTCTTGCGCAAGTTCCGCGTGCAATCGTGTGGGGGTAAAGCTGCGGCTTTTGATTGAGATTTTGGATGTTTGATAAGCCAGCCCCGTAGCAGGGTCTGCAATAGCGACATCTGTGAGCGTGGTCTTGAAGGTTAAAGGAAACCCACGTGTTTCGAGTGTCGCGTATTCTGTTTGCCATCCCTCAGTGGTGCGCGCCTCAAGCCATGTTTTGACGCCGAGCTCGCTGCCGCGCGCCGCAATAAACCAATAGCCGGAATAGAGCACAGCAAGCCCCAAAAGAAGCCAAGTGACTTTGCGCATAACGATCCCTTTCAACAAGACTTCCAACGGTGGCCAAAGACGTGTTTAACCACAGCCAAGCAACTTGGCCAGTGGGCCTGTAAGACAAGGGCGTGATCAATTATGGATGATTTCGAAAATGGGTTTTGGGTCTTTGGTTACGGATCGTTACTGTGGAACCCCGAGTTCGATTTTGTCGATCATGCGCCTGCCACGCTGACGGGGTATGCGCGTTCGTTCTGCATGTGGTCGATCCATCATCGCGGCAGTGTCGACGTGCCTGGTCTTGTTTTGGCGCTAGATGCGACTGCAGGTGCCACGTGCCGTGGTGTTGCATTTCAAGTCGGCGCTGATACAGCCCTGCAATGTTTGAACGACTTGCGTGAACGCGAATTGGTGTCTTCTGCCTATTTCGAAGATCATGTGAAATTGCATTTGGATGATGGTCGTGAGATCACGGCCTTGGCATATGTGATCGATCCAAAGCATGTGCAATACACCGGCCCTCTGCCATTGGAGCAACAGGCTGATATCATCGCTGTTGCAACAGGTGGCCGAGGTCCAAACAGCGCCTATTTGTTCAACACAGCGGAGCATTTGGTGGGCATGGGTATGGAAGATGTCGAGCTTACGGTGCTCGCGGACAAAGTTAGATCGCGTTTGCATGCAAAGTCTTGAAATCGCGTGTTGGCAGGACGCCATTCGTCCCCTATCGTAGCCACAACATGAAACATTAGGTCAGGACAGGGTCACATGGGCCAACCCGATCAAGAGGTGTCGCAGTATTTTTCACAACCCGTGAGACAGATCACTTTGATGGTGATGGTCCTGGGGTTGGTTGGCTTTGGCGGATACGTGGCTTTGCCGCGGGTTCTTCCTGTGTTTCTGGCCAATCCCTATCTTAACGGATTCATTGGATTTGTGTTTGTCATCGGTGTTGTCGCTTGTTTTTGGCAGGTGTTGCAGCTCGTGGGATCGGTCAATTGGATCGAGCGTTTTATTGGCGTGCGACCCAGACAAGAGGGCAAGCGCGCCCCTCGGCTTTTGGCACCGCTTGCGGGGTTGATGCGCGAACGCGGTGCGCAGTCCCAGATCTCGAGCTCTTCATCACGCTCAATATTGGATTCTGTCGCCACGCGCATTGACGAAGCGCGCGATATTACCAGGTACATATCTAACCTTTTGATTTTCTTAGGGCTTTTAGGTACGTTTTACGGCCTTGCCACGACGGTACCTGCACTGGTTGACACCATACGCGCGTTATCTCCGCAAGAGGGCGAGGGCGCATCTGTTGTCTTTACACGTCTGATGACGGGGTTAGAGCAGCAACTTGGCGGGATGGGTACGGCCTTTGCATCGTCCCTTTTGGGTCTCGCAGGCTCGCTCGTGGTCGGGCTACTTGAACTGTTTGCATCTCATGGTCAAAACCGTTTCTTCCGCGAACTTGAAGAATGGATGTCCTCGATCACACGAATCGGATTTTCTTCGGGGGATGGCGATGGCGAAATGTCCGGCGCCGCTGCTGTTCTTGATCACATGTCCCTGCAGATGGAGGGGCTGCAAAATCTTTTTGTGCAGTCGGATGTCTCGCGTTCTTTGATTGATGATCGTATCGACCAGCTTTCAAAATCTATCGATCGCATGGTTTTGCGCATGGAAAATGATGGCGGGACTGGACCAGCATTGGAGAAGATTGCCATAACCCAAGAACGCCTTGTCTCTGTGCTTGAAAAAAATGCGAAATCTGAGACACAAGGCGATTTGGGTGACGATGCCGAAAGCAGAATGCGGTTGCGTTCGATAGACGTTCAACTTTTGCGCATTCTCGAAGAACTTTCGGCGGGGCGCCAAGAAAGCACCACGGCATTGCGCGGCGAAATTTCCGCCCTGACACGTGCTTTGCGCGATATCGCAGGGCAGGAGCAATAGGTCGTGGCCGTTTTGCGCCGTTCTTCGCAACGCATGTCAGGGTCGATTTGGCCTGGCTTCGTCGATGCGATGACCGCGCTTTTACTGGTTTTGATGTTTGTTTTGACCATTTTTATGGTCGTACAATCTATGTTGCGCGAAACGATTTCAGGGCAAGAAACGGAGCTTAATGCACTGACATCTGAAGTTGAAGCTTTGGCTTTGGCATTGGGGCTGGAACAACAGCGTGCATTTGGGTTGGAAGATCAACTCGGCACGATCCGCGCCACATTAAGCGACGTACGCGATATGGCGGCGGCCCAGACTGCATTAATCGCATCACTCCAGTCGCAGAACTCTGAAAAAGAGGCTCAAATTGCTTCATTTGAGGCGCAAGTTGCCAGCCTGTTATCGGAGCGCAACTCCGCTTTGGCGCTGTCCGGTGAGCAATCCGCTACCATTGCGGATTTGGAGGCGGCCAACGCGCGAATCATTTCTGAGCAAGAAGCCCTGCAGCTTGCTTTGGCCCGTGCACGTGATGAAATCGATGTCGCTACGCAAAATGCACGTCTTGCTGCGGCAAGACGTGAGGCATTGGATGCTTTGGTGGCGCAATTGCAAGCAGATGTGACGGATAAAGATGCTGCCTTGGCTGCAGTCATAGCGCGTGCCGATGACGCAACCGCTGCCTTAAACGCCGCAGAGCAGGCTCGACTTGATGCCCAAACCGCTCAGGCACAGTCGGACGCTGCTCGACTTGAAAGCGATACGGCACTCTCGGAGGCGCAAAAAGCACTTTTGTTGAAAGAGGCCACTTTGACTGAGGCAGAAAAGGCCCGCATTCTGGATCAAGCGGCTTTGCAGGCTTTGCGTGATAAACTGGCGACATCGCAAGATGAATTGACCGCCTTGACCCTTGCCCTTGAAGAAGAACGCAAATCTGCCGAAGAAACGTTGACCTTGCTTGCCGCAGCCGATGCTGCCCGCAAGTCGCTTGATCTCGATGTTCAAACCCAATTGTCAGAGGCACAAAAGCAGGCGGCTTTGTTGGCAACAGCCAAAGCAGCCCTCGCGGATGAAAGTGAAAAGTCAGCTGAGAGCGCGCGTAAAGTGACCTTGCTTAATCAGCAAGTGTCGGCGCTGCGTAGTCAACTGGCGTCTTTGCAGGCCATTTTGGATGATCGCACCGACCGCGATGTCGAAGCCAATGTGCAAATCGACGCACTGACATCGCGGCTCAATTCTGCGCTTGCGCAAGTTGCCGCCGAAGAACGTCGTCGCGCACAACTAGAAGAGGCCGAGCGCAAACGACTGGAAGAAGAGGCCAAGCAGCTGCAAAATTACCGATCAGAATTCTTTGGCCGCCTTCGTGACATTCTTGGGGATCGAGATGGTGTGCGCATCGTCGGCGATCGCTTTGTGTTCAGCTCTGAGGTTCTGTTTGGTCAGGGGTCGGCAACCTTGGCGGCCAGCGGCCAAGCACAAATTGGACGTGTTGCCAGTATTTTGGCTGAGGTTTCCAAAGATATTCCTACAGAAATTGATTGGGTAATCCGCGTGGATGGCCATACTGACAAAGTACCTCTGTCAGGGACCGGAGATTACAAGGATAACTGGGAATTGAGCCAAGCGCGTGCTTTGTCAGTTGTGCGGTATATGATAGATGCGCTCGGTTTTCCTGGCAGCCGTTTGGCAGCCGCGGGCTTTGGCGAATTTCACCCGATCGCACTTGGCGATAGTCCCGCTGATTTGGCGCAAAATCGCAGAATCGAGCTTAAGCTGACGGAGAAATAGTCCTAGGGCGTAACCGTGATTTGGTGCGCTTTGGTTTCTATTATTTCGCTGTCACGTATGATCTGAACTTTGGCCGTATAGGTGCCAGCAGGCCAGTCCATTGAAGATTTTCGACCTGTTGCATTGAAGTATTGGGCTTTGTTTTTGTCCAAAGTGACGTCGCGATTGGCAACTGTCCCATTGGGACCAGAGAGCATCAGGCGCATAATATCCCCACCGTGACCGCCAAATGCAAATCCAAAAACGACCAGATTAGGGCTATCGATGGATAAGGTTTCGGCCTGTGCAGTCCCTGCTTTGACGTCGTCGTAATCTGGAATTCCTGAGGCAATGCCCACGTAGAGAAGACCTGTCGATTGATATGCGATGGGGATATCCCAAAGTGTGTCAGTATGTGTTTCACCACAAGTGGTTGCAGGCTCTGGACTGAACGGATCAATGACCTTGCCGTCTTTTCGGACGACCAAATGCACATGTGGAAACTCTGTCATACCTGACAGACCGACATGGCCGAGAGAGGTGCCTCGGTCCAAATGATCGCCCTTTTGGACGCGAATAGACCCTTGCATCATATGGCAATACTGCGTCGTCCAGCCTTCACCGTGATCAATGACAAGACCGTTGCCGCATTCAACGCCAGACACGTCTGGAGCGCCGGCTGTGCGCTGCCGGTGGTCGGTCATTCCGTCGCGCGTGGCCATAACCGTGCCTGCCGCAGAGGCAAGGACGTGCACATTGCTTTCGAGATCTTTGACTGTCGGCAATGCGAAATCTGTACCCTTATGGCCGTCGTAGGAGAGAGCGCCGCAGGTGAAATCCGCCATAGTGTCGCTTGGGTCGGCATCGACGTAGTTTTGGATGTAGCAGGTGTTCCCCAGCTCACAGTCGATAGGAAGCCCCAAAGAGATGTCCCCCGCCAAAACAGGGCTGGCGAGGGACATACATGTCACTATAGGTAGAGTTAGAAGCCGCATTGACGACTTAATCAGCTGTAAGCAAAGGCGGTTTTTTGCGTGCAGCGATTTTTCGGTCACCTGGTTCTTCTATGCGCAGATCGATTTTTCCATCTTTTACGCCAACCTGAACGACACCGCCTTTAGCCAATTTCCCAAAGAGTAGTTCTTCAGCCAACGGTTTTTTGATGTACTCTTGGATCACCCGGCCAAGAGGACGTGCGCCCATTTTGCTGTCATAGCCTTTTTCACCAAGCCATTCAGCTGCGGCACGTGTCAGTTCGATTTGAACATTGCGGTCCATAAGTTGTGCTTCGAGTTGCAGTACAAATTTTTCAACCACTTGGAAAATAACGTCTTTTGGCAGAGGCGCGAAAGAAATCACGGCATCCAAACGGTTGCGGAATTCTGGGGTAAAGGTGCGTTCAATCGCGGCGGTGTCTTCACCTTCACGACGGTCACGTCCAAAGCCGATAGCTTCTTTCGCTTGCTCAGCCGCGCCCGCGTTAGATGTCATGATTAAAATGACATTACGGAAATCAACTGTCCGTCCGTTGTGGTCAGTGAGTTTGCCGTTGTCCATCACCTGAAGCAGGATGTTGTAAACGTCAGGGTGGGCTTTTTCCATTTCATCAAGCAACAGCACACAATGTGGGTGCTGATCGATACCGTCTGTGAGCATACCGCCTTGGTCAAAACCGACATAGCCAGGAGGCGCACCAATCAAGCGCGAAACAGCGTGTTTTTCCATGTATTCGGACATGTCAAAGCGCAAAAGTTCAACGCCGAGTGTGTCCGCAAGCTGCTTTGCAACTTCGGTTTTGCCCACACCTGTTGGTCCGGCAAAGAGGTAGTTGCCGATGGGTTTTTCAGGCTCGCGCAGACCTGCTCGCGCCAGTTTGATGGCTGACGATAGGGCAACGATGGCTTTGTCTTGTCCAAAGACCACACGTTTGAGCGTGGCTTCGAGATCTTTGAGCACTTCAGCATCGCCTTTGGAGACATTTTTAGCAGGAATGCGTGCGATTTTCGCCACCACAGCTTCGATTTCTTTGGTGCCGATTGTCTTGCGACGACGGCTCTCAGAAACGAGATGTTGTGCTGCACCAGCTTCATCAATCACGTCGATGGCTTTGTCCGGCAGTTTGCGATCGTGGATATAGCGCGCGGCCAATTCTACAGCAGACTTGATCGCGTCATTGGTGTAGCGGATATCGTGATGTTCCTCAAAGTAGGGTTTGATCCCCATCAAGATTTTCACGGCATCATCTACAGAGGGTTCATTCACATCAATTTTTTGAAAACGACGTGCCAAAGCGCGGTCTTTTTCAAAGTGCTGACGGAACTCTTTGTAAGTTGTCGAGCCCATACAACGCAGCTTTCCGCCAGCCAAAGCAGGTTTGAGAAGGTTGGAAGCATCCATGGCACCGCCAGAGGTGGCACCTGCGCCGATCACGGTATGAATTTCATCAATGAACAAAACGGCATCAGCGTGATCTTCAAGCTCTTTCATAACGGCTTTGAGGCGTTCCTCAAAATCACCGCGGTAGCGAGTGCCTGCCAGCAAAGCGCCAAGATCGAGTGAATAGATTGTGGACCCAGCCAGAACAGCTGGGGTCTCGCCGTCAACGATTTTACGCGCAAGACCTTCTGCGATGGCGGTTTTACCAACACCTGGGTCACCCACCAAAAGTGGGTTGTTCTTGCGACGACGACAGAGGACTTGGATACAGCGTTCGACTTCATGTGAGCGGCCAATGAGGGGGTCCACATCCCCTTCAGCGGCCTTTTTGTTCAAGTCGACACAGTATTTGGCCAGTGCAGATTCTTTTTCTTCGCCTCCAGAGGCCGGTCCGCCAATGGTTGGACCTTCATCCTCGTCATCGGCGCCGGCGATCGGGCGAGTTTCTTCAAAATCGGGATCTTTGGCAACGCCATGCGCTATGAAGTTCACAGCGTCGTAGCGAGTCATGTCTTGTTCTTGCAAGAAAAACGCCGCGTTGGATTCCCGTTCGGCGAAGATCGCAACCAGAACATTGGCTCCGGTCACTTCTGTGCGGCCTGAGGACTGTACATGGATCGCTGCGCGTTGAATGACGCGTTGGAAGGATGCCGTTGGAACGGCTTCGGAGCCCTCGACGTCGGTGATCAGCGTTGTCAAATCGTCTTCTATATAGTCTACGAGCGTTTTGCGTAGCTCTTCCAGTTCGACGTTGCAGGCCTGCATGACGCGGGCAGCATCAGGTTCATCGATCAACGCGAGCAACAAATGCTCGAGCGTTGCGAGTTCATGTTTGCGCGCATTCGCAAGCGCCAGCGCTGCATGAATGGCTTGCTCAAGGGTGTTCGAAAATGATGGCACTGTGGGGGTGCTCCTTTCATTCGGGTCCAGACGGGGCTTGTAGTGGCCCTTCAGCCACCGTCGCCTCATACTCTTAAAGTTCGATTTAAGCCTGCGTACTTCAAGATGTTTTTTGGTTAAGACACGTCATTTTGATTGGTCGTACCAATATTTCCTCGGCACCGCGTATAAATGCAGCCCCTTTGTTAACATGATGTATGCTGCGCCCCTGTCTTTGCAAGGGCCAATGTAAGATCAGAACCTGTCTTTTCGGGTGCGAATTTCTGTGAAGGCCTCTAAATCTGTTGATCCAGACATGCCGATGGCGGCTTTGAGGGCCGTATTGTCTGCGCGAAGGAACGGATTTGTGTCGATTTCGAGCTGTAAAGTGGAGGGTACTGTGGGCAGGTTTTGCGCTCGTTTTGTGTTGATATCTTTGATCCGCGCTTTGAGTTCTGCATTGTTTGGATCAACTGTGATCGCAAAGGCAGCGTTGCTTTGAGCGTACTCGTGGCCTGAACACACAGTGGTTTGTGCTGGCAAAGCACGTAGCTTTTGCAAGCTGTCCCACATTTGCGCGGGGGTGCCTTCAAACAAACGCCCGCAGCCCAGCGCCATCAGACTATCTGCGGTAAACAGAGTGCTGATGCTGGGCAGGTGAAAGGCGATGTGGCCAACTGTGTGCCCTGGAACATCGATGACATGCACAGGGATGTCCCCGAAGACAAAAGTATCGCCATCGTGAGTTTGATAGGTGATCCGGTCGGTGGGTAGGCGGTGCATATCGGCGCGTGCGGCCACAACGCGTGGGGCCCAGCCGCGGGATGCGCAGGAGTCTAACAAGGGCGCAAGGCCGTCGACATGGTCCCAATGGTGATGCGTGATCCAAATGTCCGTTAACGTCCAACCGCGTTTGTCGAGCTCGGCCAGAATGGGGGCGTGGTCCGCAACATCGACAAGAGCGGTGGACTCTGATGCCTCGTCATGCAGCAGAAATGCGTAGTTGTCTTGAAGCACAGGCAATGTGACGCGTTCTGTCATGGTGTTTGTCCGCCTTTTGAGTCATGGTTGCTTTAACTCTGTGCCATGGACCCTGAACATTCAATGCATCTCGACGTTGTTGATCTTAGAAATTTCTACTATCGCACCGGCCTTGGGCGGGCGGCGCAGCGTGTGATCCGCAATCAAGTGGTGTCCTATTGGCCCGATGCATCGCGCCAGACTGTTGCGGGCTTCGGGTTCGCCGTGCCGTTGTTGCGACCCTATTTGGCTGATGCGCGTCGCGTGGTGGCCTTGATGCCCGACCAGCAAGGGGTCATGCATTGGCCTGCGGGTATGGAAAACACATCGACGCTTTGCCAAGAAATCCGCTGGCCGTTGCAAACAGGCGTTGTGGACCGGCTTGTGGTGATGCACGGGCTTGAAACTTCGGAAAATCAAGCTGCCTTATTAGACGAATGTTGGCGGGTCTTGGGCCCTGGGGGGAAGGCGTTGTTTGTTGTGCCCAATCGCGGGGGCCTCTGGTCGCGCTCGGACGACACGCCGTTTGGCTATGGTCGGCCCTATTCTTTGGGGCAGTTGGAGGCGCAGTTGAAGCGCGCCAACTTTATCCCTGAGCGCCACAAGGCCGTGTTGTTTCAGCCGCCATCGAACAAAAAATTCTGGCTACGCTCTGGGCCTGTGCTGGAAAAAATAGGCCGCCAAGTGACCGATCACTTGGCGGGTGGGGTTTTGATTCTGGAAGTGTCCAAGCAGGTCTATGCCCAAACTGGCACGGGCAGCCCTCAGGCTTTGAGCCGTGCCAAAGGCGTGCTGGGCGGGCTGCGGCCTGTGCCCGAGACGAAGCCGGCTTAATACTGGCGCGGATAAGCTTGGTCTTGTGACGGTTTAGTACCGGTCTCTTTCGAGCAATATTTGCTATGACGGAGATCAAGAATGGCCAAGAGATATCAAGAGATATCAAGAGATCTACAGACGAATTTCTCCGCGACGCTGTTCGCATAGCATCGCCACGACCAGTGGCCTGACGCGACCACAAGCGGTCTGCGATTTTTGGGCTTTCGGCGTTGAACAAATGGGTTCAGAATCATCAGCATGACGACCTGATGTCTAGGCCGCCCTTTGGCGTGACGACTTCCGATTCATCTTTCTCGAGATCTGAAACATCTCCATCTGTTTCGTTGTCATCTGGTTCATTGAATAACTCTTCTGTGTCTGCGGCGTCAGAATTCAACAGGTCAATCAGCATGGATCCTATGCCAAGCCGATAAAATACAGAATAAGACGTTCGGACATACTGCACCTGACGCGAAAATTGAGTCCAATTGTACCGCAGCACCGATCTGAGCCATAGCTGCGACTGGACTATCTAATTTACGTAGAGTTTGTCCTGGCCGAACAAGGTGTGAATTTGGGAAAACGGAACAGTCAAAAGGACTACAGCGTGGATGGTCACAGTCTCTCGTTTTTGTCTGTATTGTTTTGAAAGTAAGTAAGTTGCTGGCAGTGTCGCCACTTAGAAAACGTTTCACTTTAATCACGTTCTCAAAATGTCAGCACCGACCATAGCATCGAGTCACCCAGTAAATTCAACACTGGATTCGCCCAATTGAGAGGCAAAATGGCAGCAATGTTTAACTTTTTTTCAGGCCTTGGATCGGGTATTTTCCCTAAGTAATTGATTTTACGTAAATGCCCCCGCGACATCTTGGCACGACAGGTCAGTAACAAGGTTGCGAGGTGGCAAATGCTCAGCTATACCCAGCGCGATTTTTACTGCCTGTGCATCCGCACGGGCTTCTCAAGATGCCCGACCTTTGATGTACACAAATCCGTGTATTGAGAAGGAAAGGCCCAACGACATCGGAAGGGTGGACGTGTCCGAACCAGCTTCGATTTCCCGCGGTATTGCCGCACGCTACGCCACGGCCTTGTTTGATCTGGCCAAGGAAAGCAATGAGCTAAAAGCGCTTGAGAGCGATGTTGCGTCTCTCGCATCGGCTCTGGCCGATAGTGCTGACTTGAATGCGGTTATCGCATCACCTGTTGTCTCGCGTGAGGAACACGGTGCTGTTGTTGCCGCCATCTCGAAAAAAGCGAATTTTTCGTCCATCATGGCCAATACTTTGGCCTTGCTGGCGCAAAACCGTCGTCTTTTTGTGCTTCCACAACTCGTGGAGACACTGAACGCCATGCTCGCAGAAGAGCGCGGCGAACTGACTGCGGACGTCACCTCTGCTAAGGCGATGACCAAAACGCAGAGCGACAAATTGGCCAAAACACTCTCTGCTCAATTTGGCAAAGACGTCACCATCAATGCGACCGTGGATGAGTCCATCATCGGCGGTCTTATCGTTAAAGTGGGCTCGAAGATGATTGATACGTCAATCGCTTCAAAACTCGCGTCCCTCCAGAATGTTATGAAAGAGGTCGGATAATGGGAATCCAAGCAGCCGAAATTTCTGCGATCCTCAAGGATCAGATCAAAGACTTTGGCAAAGATGCCGAAGTTGCTGAAGTTGGTCGTGTACTGAGCGTTGGTGATGGTATCGCCCGCGTCTACGGTCTCGACAACGTTCAGGCTGGTGAAATGGTTGAGTTCCCCGGCGGTATCCGCGGGATGGCTCTCAACCTCGAAGCCGATAACGTAGGTATCGTTATCTTCGGGTCTGACAAAGACATCAAAGAAGGCGACACAGTTAAGCGTACGAAGTCCATCGTGGACGTTCCTGCCGGTGACGAACTTCTGGGCCGCGTCGTAGACGGCCTTGGCAACCCAATCGATGGCAAAGGCGAAATTAAAACGTCCAAACGCCTCGTAGCTGACGTGAAAGCGCCGGGCATTATCCCACGCAAATCCGTTCATGAGCCAATGGCAACAGGTCTTAAATCTGTTGACGCGATGATCCCAGTTGGCCGTGGCCAGCGCGAGCTCATCATTGGTGACCGTCAGACTGGTAAAACAGCTGTGGCGCTCGACACCATCCTCAACCAAAAATCCTACAACGATGCTGCAACGTCTGAAAACGACAAGTTGTACTGTATCTACGTGGCTATTGGTCAAAAACGCTCCACAGTGGCTCAGCTTGTTAAAAAGCTCGAAGAGTCCGGTGCGTCTGAGTACACAATCGTTGTGGCAGCAACCGCGTCCGATCCTGCACCTATGCAGTTCTTGGCACCTTACGCTGCGACAGCTATGGCTGAGCACTTCCGCGACAACGGCCGCCACGCTTTGATCATCTATGATGATCTTTCAAAGCAAGCTGTGTCCTACCGTCAAATGTCCTTGCTTTTGCGCCGCCCACCAGGTCGTGAAGCTTACCCAGGTGACGTTTTCTATCTTCACTCCAGACTTCTTGAGCGGTCTTCAAAATTGAACGAAGATTATGGTTCAGGGTCTTTGACGGCTTTGCCGATCATCGAAACCCAAGGCGGCGACGTTTCTGCGTTTATTCCGACAAACGTGATTTCCATCACCGATGGTCAGATTTTCCTTGAAACAGAACTCTTCTACCAAGGGATCCGCCCTGCGGTGAACACTGGTCTGTCTGTTTCCCGTGTTGGCTCATCTGCGCAAACTAAAGCGATGTCTTCCGTTGCTGGCCCAGTGAAACTCTCTCTCGCTCAGTACCGCGAGATGGCTGCTTTTGCTCAGTTCGGTTCCGACCTCGATGCCTCCACTCAGCAGTTGCTGGCCCGTGGTGCGCGTTTGACAGAACTCATGAAACAAGCTCAGTACTCACCGCTGACCAACGCAGAAATCGTTTGCGTTATCTTCGCGGGTACAAACGGTTACCTCGACAAAATCGCTGTATCCGATGTGAGCCGTTTCGAAAAAGGTCTTCTTGAGTTCTTGCGCGGCAAGCACAAAGATCTTTTGACTTGGATTTCTGATGAAGATCCAAAAATCAAAGGCGACGCCGCCGATAAGGTGAAGGCTGTTCTGGACGAATTCGCAGCAACCTTCGCTTAATCCCGGGAAAAGGACAGTTAAATGCCTAATCTCAAGGACCTGAAAAATCGGATCGCGAGTGTGAAATCCACACGCAAGATCACGAAAGCCATGCAAATGGTCGCGGCCGCAAAATTGCGCCGCGCCCAAGATGCAGCTGAAGCGTCACGGCCCTACACAGAACGGTTCAATGCCGTTCTGGGTGCCTTGTCGGCTTCAGTTGGTGGCTCTGATAGCGCGCCCCGGCTTCTTGCTGGGACGGGCAAAGACGATGTGCAATTGCTCGTCGTGATGACTGCAGAACGCGGCCTGTGTGGTGGCTTCAACTCTTCGATCGTGAAACTCGCAAAAACACGTATCGCGGAATTGCAAGCGGCTGGCAAAACAGTGAAAGTTCTCACTGTTGGCAAAAAAGGTCGTGAACAGCTGAATCGTGAATTTGGTGCGCTTTTGGTCGGCCATGTCGATCTGAGCGGCGTGAAACGTCTGGGCTATGCCAACGCACAAGAAATCGCCAAGGATGTCCTTGGTCGTTTCGATGCGGAAGAGTTCGACGTTGCGACGATCTTCTACTCGAAGTTTGTCAACGTTGTGTCCCAAATTCCAACAGCTTTGCAGGTTGTCCCAGCAGCATATGAAGCAAGTGAAGATGACGGTGGATCGCTCTACGATTATGAGCCTTCCGAAGAAGCCATCCTCGCAGACCTTCTGCCGCGCGGCGTCGCCACGCAGATCTTTGCAGCTCTTTTGGAAAATGCTGCCTCCGAGCAGGGTGCGCGCATGTCCGCTATGGACAACGCCACACGCAACGCAGGCGACATGATCGACAAACTGACGATCCAATACAACCGTTCGCGTCAGGCTGTCATCACCAACGAGCTTATCGAAATCATCTCGGGCGCTGAAGCGCTCTAAGAACCGGAGTAACGAAACATGGCACAAGCAAAAGGCAAAATCACGCAGGTGATTGGCGCCGTTGTTGACGTTCAGTTCGTCGGCGACTTGCCGGCAATTTTGGACGCGCTCGAAACAGACAACAATGGCAACCGTTTGGTTCTCGAAGTTGCGCAACACCTTGGCGAAGGTACAGTTCGTACAATCGCTATGGATGCGACTGAAGGCCTCGTACGTGGTCAAGCCGTCACAGCAACGGGTTCACAGATCTCTGTTCCAGTTGGTAAAGCGACTTTGGGCCGCATTATGAACGTCACAGGCGATCCTGTTGACGAAAAAGGTCCTGTTAACACAACTGATCGCCGCCCAATTCACGGCGACGCGCCTGCGTTTGACGAGCAATCTACAGCGACTGAAATCCTCGTGACAGGCATCAAGGTTATCGACCTTCTCGCGCCTTACACGAAGGGTGGTAAAATTGGTCTCTTCGGTGGTGCGGGTGTTGGTAAAACAGTTCTCATCATGGAACTCATCAACAACATCGCGAAAGTGCACTCTGGTGTGTCTGTGTTCGCCGGTGTGGGTGAGCGTACACGTGAAGGCAATGACCTTTACCACGAGATGATCGAATCTAACGTTATCGTTCCTGACAACCTCGAAGAGTCTAAAATTGCTCTCGTTTACGGTCAGATGAACGAGCCTCCCGGTGCGCGTATGCGTGTTGCTTTGACAGGTTTGACCCTTGCTGAGCAATTCCGTGACGAATCCGGGTCTGACGTTCTGTTCTTCGTCGACAACATCTTCCGCTTTACACAAGCCGGTTCCGAGGTGTCTGCGCTTTTGGGTCGTATCCCATCAGCTGTGGGTTACCAACCAACATTGGCGACCGACATGGGCGCGATGCAAGAACGCATCTCATCCACCAAGAACGGTTCTATTACGTCCGTTCAAGCGGTTTACGTGCCTGCGGATGACCTTACTGACCCTGCACCAGCGACGTCCTTTGCTCACTTGGATGCGACGACCGTTCTCGATCGTTCTATCTCTGAGAAAGGTATCTACCCAGCGGTTGATCCACTCGGTTCCACATCTCGCTTGCTCGATCCTTTGATCATCGGCGACGAGCACTACAAAGTGGCGACTGACGTTCAGCAAATTTTGCAGCGTTACAAGTCTTTGCAAGACATCATCGCCATCCTTGGTATGGACGAGTTGTCTGAAGACGACAAAATGACTGTGACACGCGCCCGTAAAATCGAGCGTTTCTTGTCCCAGCCATTCGATGTTGCGAAAGTGTTCACCGGCGCTGACGGTAAACAGGTTCCTCTCGAAGACACTATCAAATCGTTTAAAGCTGTTGTGGCTGGTGAGTACGATCACCTTCCAGAAGGCGCTTTCTACATGGTTGGTGGCATCGACGAAGTGCTTGCTAAAGCTGAGAAAATGGCGGCTGACGCTGCTTAAGTCTGACACTCCAAACGGTTCGGGATCTATGTCCATCTGGACTTGATCTCGGATCGTTCGCCACCACACATCGGGTAGATTTGGTCTATCGGGCGTGACGGGGCGGGGGGCAAAACGCTTTAAAGGAGGCCATTCATGGCTGATACTGTCCAATTCGACCTCGTCTCTCCTGAGCGCAAACTTGCGTCTATGGTTGCGACAGAGGTGCAGATCCCAGGCGCCGACGGTGATTTGACTGCGATGGCCGGCCACGAGCCGACAATCTTGTCATTGCGTCCCGGTTTCCTGACCGTCAAGGGTGCTGCAGGCGAAGAGCAGTTTGTTGTCACAGGCGGTTTTGCTGAACTGTCAGCAGACACCATTTCTGTTTTGGCTGAAATTGCTTTGCCACGTGCTGAAGTGACACCAGAGGTTCTTGCTGAGCTCGTGTCCACTGCAACACAGGCGCATGAGGCGGCAGAAGTTGATGCGCATCACGAGACGCAAAAGCTTCTCGCTGATCTCGTCCACATTGCTGAACACTTGGGCTTCGACGCTCACCTGTAAGCTTCAGCACTGTTTAGAGATTTAAAAGTCCCTTGGTTTACGCCAAGGGACTTTTTACATATAGCCGTGGCGGTTCCGTGTTGGTTGGAACACTAAATTTCGTCATCGCGCCAGCATCAAAAAGCCGTAATACGCTCATAGTCTACCTGAACGTGGACAAGCCTGCGCGCACAGCCTAGAATGGAAAAAAGGTCGATGGGGCGATCCTAAAATTTAGTCCACCCTATTGAACATGCTAGAGATATACTGACTTATGCAAAGAATTGACACGCACCAACTGGGAATTGAACAGGATTCCCTTTTGCTGTTTTCCGATTTTCAAGATGGCGGCGTGATGTGGACCGGCACTGGTCCGCGCGAATTGCGCCGCGTGATTGATTTCGATGAACCCTTTTCAACCTCACCGATGATTACCGTTGGGCTTTCGATGCTCGATATTGACCAAGCGACCAATCACCGCGTGGACATTTGCGCCGAGATGGTGACCGAAGAGGGCTTTGTGATCGTCTTTCGAACATGGGGCGACACGCGTGTGGCCCGTGTGCGTGCCGACTGGATGGCCATTGGTCCGGTACGTCACACGGATGATTGGGACGTCTAACAGCATGACAGTCGGGTCGTGGCCCAAACCCTGAGCTTAAAATTGAAAATGGCGCGCAAGGGTTCCCTTCCGCGCCACTTTTGTATCTGATGTGCTGACCGCTTACAGGTGGTAGTGGCCTTCGTACAAAGGCACCAAAGTCTCGTTGTCGAACAAAGACGACACAGATGTGCCGTTCCAAGTGTTGATGATCCCTTGAGCAAACAGTGGGGCTGTTGGTACGATACGAATGTTCGGGCAGTTTTTGACCGCGTCTGAGGCCTCAATCGAATCGGTGATCACCAAAGACTTCATAACAGAGTTGGTCACACGCTCGACCGCAGGGCCTGACAACACGCCGTGGGTGATATAGGCGTGCACTTCTGCGGCGCCGTGGTCCATAAGATTCTCAGCCGCTTTACACAGCGTGCCAGCCGTATCGCAAAGGTCATCGACGATGATACATTTTTTGCCAGCAACGTCACCGATCACAGTCATCTCGGCAATTTCGCCAGCTTTTTCACGACGCTTGTCAACGATCGACAGTGGCGCATTGATACGTTTGGCAAGCTCGCGGGCCCGCGCCACACCGCCAACGTCAGGGGACACCACCATGATGTCGTCCATAGCGCCTTTGAAATGGTGCTTGATGTCCAAAGCGAACACCGGCGAGGCGTAAAGGTTGTCTACGGGAATGTCGAAGAAGCCTTGGATTTGTGTCGCGTGCAGGTCCATGGTCAAAATGCGCTCGATACCAGCTTCAACCATCATGTTGGCGACCAGTTTGGCAGAAATAGGTGTGCGCGCTTTCGAGCGGCGGTCTTGGCGTGCGTAGCCAAAGTAAGGGATCACAGCCGTGATACGACCTGCACTTGAGCGGCGCAGCGCATCGGTGATGATCAACAGCTCCATCAAGTTGTCATTGGCAGGGTTTGATGTGGGCTGGATGATAAACATGTCCTCGCCGCGTACGTTTTCGTACACCTCGACGAAAATTTCACCATCATTGAAACGTTCAACGCGAGCGTCACAGAGCTGCACATTCATACCGCGATGCATCGACAAACGTCGCGCGACAGATTTTGCGAGAGGTCTGTTCGCGTTACCAGAAATCAGTTTAGGTTCAGAAGCGTTCGGCATTGCAGCATTCCCGATGAGTTATTTGGCCAACAGTCATGGAATCGTGATGTTGACACCGCTTACCATCCCTCTACGGTCTTGAAAACAGCGCTGACCAGGAGAGACGCAAAATGAAACAGATTGACTACTATTTTTCACTGCTTTCGGGCTTTGCCTACCTCGCCGGAGATCGTTTGGAAAAGATCGCGGTAAAACATGACGCCACGATCAATTATAAACCCTATGACATCATGGCGATGTTCGAGGCTTTGGGTGCGCAAAAGCCTGCGGACCGTCCTGAAGGACGCAAGGTTTACCGCACGCAAGAACTCACCCGTCTGTCCAAGAAAACGGGCCTGCCTTTGAAACTGAACGCGCAGTTTTGGCCAACCAATGCGGCCCCCGCATCTTACGCGATTATTGCGGCGGTTAACGCAGGCGGCGGCGATGTTGCGGCTGTGATCACATCATTGAACCATGCCATGTGGGCTGATGACAAAAACATCGCCGATGACGCCGTGATCACCGAGGCGCTCAAAGCTGGCGGGTTTGATCCGCAGCTGTCGATGACAGGCATGTTGCAAGGCGCGGAAACCTATGCGCGCAATTTGGAAGAGGGCTTAGCGGCTGGCATCTTTGGGTCGCCGTTCTACATTGTCAAAGACTCAGACGAGCGGTTTTGGGGGCAAAATAGCCTTGAGGATCTTGATCTGCACCTCGCGGGCAAGATCTAGACCAGCAAACTCAAGGCTTGCGTTTTAATCTGCGAAAGCGGCCAGCAAAGCGTCCACATGCGCAGGCGTCGTGGACCAGCTGGCCACAAACCGCGCCATCTGGGGCGTGTCTGGATCGCCGATCAACGCGGTGTCAGCGCACCACAGGTTATAGACCGCGCCCTTTGCCTTGGCCTGCGCATGTTTCCCGCGGGGCAGGGTGGCAAAGACCATATTGCCGTCGACACTATAGTTCAGATGTCCGCCCAGTTCGGTGATCCCTGCGGACAGACGTGCAGCCATGGCATTGGCGTGTGACGCCAGTTCAAGCCAAAGATCATCCTCAAGCCAAGCCAAAATCTGCGCCGAGACAAAACGCGCTTTTGATATGTTGTGCCCACCGCGCATACGTTGGCTTTCAAAGGCTTGCACCAATTCTGGATCAAACACCACAGCGGCTTCGGCAGCCATCGCGCCGGTCTTGGTGGCCCCCAAAGACAGTGTGCTCAACTCGCGGGTCATTTCCCAAGGCGTCGCACCACTTGCGGCCATGGCATTGGCAAAGCGTGCGCCGTCAAAATGGATAGGCAGAGACGAAGCGCTGGCGATTTGTGCGATTTGCGCTGGTGTGTAGATTTCGCCAAATTCGGTAAGATTTGTCAGCGACACAGCAGCGGGGGGCATGCCGTGTACATCGGTGTTGCCGCGGTCCTCAGTCACTTTTGTGCGCAAAAAATCAACATCAATGCGGCTGTCTTTGGACGCCAGCGCCTTGAGTTTCGCGCCCCCTGCATAAAACGTCGCAGCGCCCCGTTCATCGACTTCGATATGTGCTGTTTCGTGGCAATAGATCACGCCCCAAGGCGGCGTCATAGCTGCCAAAAGTGCTGCATTGGCGCCCGTGCCTGAGGTCATCGGGTAGACCCGCGCATCAGGCGCATCAAACATATCACGCAAACGTTCTTGCAGCGCGCCCGTGTAGCGATCATTGCCGTAAGCAGGGGCAAAGCCGCTGTTGGCCTCGGCTAGGGCTTCCATGATTTTGGGGTGAACCCCCGAAGTGTTGTCAGAGGCGAAAAACATTAGACTGGCTCCTCAATGATGTGATGTTCCCAGTCATCATCATCCACGTTCAATTCAGATACTGTCATGCCTTGCACCGACACGCCCGCGTCATGGACGCTTTGCGGGTCGCCGGTGAGCAGCGGGTGCCATTCGGGCAGGGCGTGACCCTTGTGCAGCAAGCGATACGCACAGGTCTCGGGCATCCAATAGATGTGCTTTTCCAAGGTGCTGGGTTTGAGCACGATGCATTCCGACACGATGCTTTTGCGCGTCTCATATTGACCGCACAGGCAGCTTTGATCATCGAGCAGACGACAGGCCACGCGGGTCAAAAAGACTTCGCCCGAATCCTCATCTTCGATCTTGTTCAAACAGCATTTGCCGCAACCGTCACACAGCGCTTCCCACTCATCCGCATTCATTTTCTTGAGAGGCACTTCCTCCCAAAAACGTGGGCGCAGGGTCATGTCAAGGACGCCAAAATGCGCCGCGCTTTATCGCAATCGGCATGCATTTGGGTGATCAAGTCGTCCAAATTGGAGAACTTTTCTTCGCCGCGCAAAAATTCAACAAACCCAACAGACAGATGTTCGTCATATAGGTCGCCATCAAAGTCGAAAATAAAGCTCTCTAAGCAGGGCACATTGGACCCAAAAGTAGGCTTTACACCCAAAGAGGCCGCGCCTTTATAGCTGCCTTGATGCTTGCCTGTGAGCACATCCACCAGCACAGCATAGACGCCAAATTTTGGCGCGTGCAGCCCGTCGATGGACATATTCGCCGTCGGAAATCCAAGATCTCGGCCACGTTTGTCGCCGTGGTTCACAGCGCCCTCGATACGGTGCCAATGGCCCAGCATATCCATGGCGTGGCTCATCCGACCGTCGGCCAAGGCCTCGCGGATCGCAGATGACGATGACACACCGCTTTCGGTTTTCAACAAAGGTGCGATGGTGACGCCAAAGCCCATCTCTTTGCCATAGCGCACCAAGTCTTCGGCTGTGCCGGCGCGACCTTGGCCAAAGCAAAAATCAGCGCCCACCACGACATGACTGAGGCCCAGCCCGTCTTTGAGAACTTTACGGACAAATTCTTCAGGCGGCATTGCCGCGAGCTCTGCGTCAAAAGGCAGCTGAAACAGATGTTCGACGCCGTTTTTTTCCAAACGGCTTTGTTTTGATTCCGCATTCATCAAGCGAAAGGATTTGCTGTGTGGGGCAAAATATTCGCGTGGATGCGGTTCAAACGTGAGAATGCCAAGCGGCCCCTTGGCGCGCGCGATGTCGATCACCGCACAATGACCAAGGTGAACCCCATCAAAATTTCCGATGGCGGCACTTGCCCCACGGGCGGTGTCAGGAATGTTCGTCCAATGTGTGTGCGTCTTCATGGGGCTCCTCGCGGGGGCCGCCCCGCGCGTCAATCAAATTTGCGGCTGGGCGCCAGCACCATGGCGTCGCCCTTTAAAACCACGGTATCGCCCACCGTGCACTTACATTCAAGGGCGACGCGACGTTTTGCGTGGATGATATCGGTCACTGTGACCTCGGCTAACACCATATCGCCAGGACGCACAGGGGCAAGGAACTTAAGCGTTTGTCCTAAATAGACCGTCCCATGCCCCGGCAACTGCTCGCCAATCACAGCTGAAATCAACCCTGCGGTTAGCATGCCATGGGCAATACGGCCTTCAAAAATAGTGTCTTGCGCATAGGCCTCGTCCAAATGCACGGGATTGCGGTCGGTAGACACCTCGGCGAACAGTTCGATGTCGCGGTCGGTGACGATTTTGCGCAAGGATCTGGTCATACCGATTTCGATATCTTCGATACAGATCGTCCCACGGGGAAAATTGTCGAGCATATGATGCGATTCCTTGGTCATGTTGCGATGCAGCATAGCACAAGGGAGACCGTAAATCAATCATATGCGCAACTTAATTACTATTTTAGCAACATAATGAGAATCAAGTTGCGCGATAGGTTTATACAAGGCTCAGCGCAGAAATGAAATCGCAGCCGTTGGCGACAGGTTTTGGTCCGCCAACCATGTTTTCAGGCGCTCGGGATCGGGATTGGCAGGATCGTTGCCAAACTCATGTGCCGCCAAACCGCCGGTGATGAACAAAACATCCAAGCCTTCGCCAATGCCGCCCATAACATCTGTGCCAATACCGTCACCGATACACATGATTTTCGCGTCATCGACCTGCGCAATTTTCGACAGATGCCTGCGCGCGAGATCATAAATGGGCGGATGAGGTTTGCCGAAATACAGGCTTTCGCCACCCATTTCGGTGTAAAGCGCCGCCAAAGCACCCGCACACCACTCGCGTGTTTCACCGCGATCCACAACAATATCGGGGTTGGCACACAGAAGCTTCAAACCCTTTTGCTTGGCGTATAAAAACTCAGGCCGGTTCACATCGACATCTGCCATCGAATCGCGCGGGCCGGTGCAAACGATGCCTTCGGCCTCTTCCAATGGCACTGTTTCGATCTCAAGCGCGTTGTCCAAAATATCGCTAGGGGCAAAGAACACCGCGATCTCGTCAGGTGTGCCGATGTGGTACACTTTTTGTCCAACAGCGCCCATGTGCATCGCCGTGCGCGCGGAATCGCCAGAGGTGGCGATGGCGTCATAGGCATCTTCAGGCACGCCGAAGCTGAGCATCTGTGCGGCAACCGAACGCCATGGACGTGGGGAATTTGTGACCAAAATCACGATGCCGCCGCCCTTACGGTAGTCTTGCAGCGCTTTCACCGCCTCAGGGAAGGCCTTGATCCCGTTGTGCACGCAGCCCCAAAGATCGACAAAAAGCGCGTCGTAGTTGGTGGAAATCTCGGACAGGTTTTGGATCAAACGGGTCATAGCGGCCTCATGCATTGCGGTTCATGGCTGTGGTATAGATTGGGCGTGTAAAAGGAAAGAGACAGGCGGTTGATCGAGGGATTAGAGCTGTTTGCACAAGAAATGACGCGGATGCCCGTCCATATAGGCGTCGATCTTGCCGAATTCCTCATACCCCAGCGTTTTATAAAACGCGGGCGCTTGAAAGGCGAAAGTGTCGAGGAAAATACCGGTGCGGTTCATGTCGCGCGCCTTATCCTCAACCTGTTGCATCAATTGTTTGCCCACACCGCGTCCGCGGGCTTCAGGCGCGACAGCGAGCAGCTCTACGTAAAGCCATTCCTTGCCAGCCTTGGCAAAAACGCCGCCCAAATACACATCACCGTCCCAAGCCTCAAATCCCCAGTCTTGCATCACAAACGGGGTGCCGTTGTCTTGGGCATGGGTCATCAAAATGTCGATAAGGCGCGTACGAATGTCTTGCGGGTCTGCTGCAGGGCGGATGTCGATCATGGGCTGTCCAAGTGAGGAGACGAAAAAGGCGCCCCCGAAGGCGCGCCTGATTTTTATCACATGTTGCTTCGAATTACGTTGCTTCGAATTACAGTGTGAGGTTCGGGATGATCTGTTTTTTGCGAGACATGATGCCTGGCAAAACAACCGCATCGCCGGTCACTGTCGCCCCGAAAGATTTCTCGGCCACTGTTTTCACTGTGTCGTTTTGTATGAACAATGTGGCTTCCTCGTTCAAGATGTCGACAACAAACAAAAGCACGTGATCAACGCCGTCTTCTGCCGCTACTTCAACCATTGAGTTCAAAAGGCTGGCTTTGCGGTCGAGTACGATTTTCGGTGCAGTTGTTTCCAAAACTGACACGCGGAATTTTGTGCCCTCAACTGTGAACTCTTTTGAGTCCATACGGATCAGGTCTGCGTCAGAGAATTCTGACACGTCTGATTTCGCTTCGAACAATTCAGCCGCATAAGCCGCCATGTCGATGTTCAACTCAGCTGCCAATTTTGTGGCCACAGCTTTGTCGTGGTCTGTTGTGGTGGGGGAGCGGAATTCAAGCGTGTCAGACAAGATGCAAGACAGCATCGCGCCTTTGATATTGTCAGGCATTTTGTCTGCATCATCACCCATCAGGTCGAACATGATCGTCGCGGTACAAGCCAGCGGACGGATGGTGATGTCGATTGGGCCCTTTGTTTCCAAGCCGCCAACCAATTTGTGGTGATCGATGATCGCTGTGATGTTCGCGTCGTTGATCGCCTCAGGCAATTCTGCTGGATTGTTGGTGTCTACGATGACAACGTCTTGGTCTGCTGCCACTGTTGAAATGATTTCAGGTTTCTCAAAGCCCCATTTTTCAATGACAAATGCCGCTTCAGTGTTTGGCTCGCCGAGCAAAACAGCTTTGGCAGGCGTGCCTTTGATCTCGGACAGGTACCAAGCCCAGATGATGGGGGATCCTGTGGAATCAGTGTCAGGGGATTTGTGGCCGAAAACGAGCGTTGTCATGTGATATATCCGTAAAAAGAGTGATTTCGCGTTCTTATAGGCAGTGCAGCATCGCTTGTCACCTATTCAGATTGGGGTGCGGCTATGTGCGTGCCGCAGGGCTTTCCCATCTTTGTCCATCTCGTTACAACAAGGCATGAGCAAACTGCGTGAAACCGACCTGTATCTGCCCGTGAAAGCCCATTTCGAGGCGCTGGGCTATGAGGTGAAAGCCGAAGTCAAGGATGCAGATGTCATGGCGCTGCGCCCTGATGCGCCAGACGCGCCACCTGTGATCATCGAGTTGAAAACAGTCTTTTCACTCAAGCTGTTGCACCAAGCCATCGCGCGTCAAAGCATCACCGATCAGGTCTATGTCGCTGTGCCGCGCTGGAAAGGCCGCGCGGCGTGGAAGGTCTTTAAGGGCAATATCTCCATCTGCAAACGCTTGGAGCTGGGCATGATCTCGGTGAATGCCTTGGAAGGTACGGTACAGGTCCATAATGAGCCAAAACCGTTTAAGTCTCGTAAAAACTTAAAACGCAAAGAGATCACGTTGAAAGAGTTCAACGGCAGAGACGGAGACCGCAACATCGGTGGCACGCCGGGCGGCGCCAAAAACACCGCCTACCGCCAAGACGCCGAGACCTGCCGCGATTATTTGCTTGAGCATGGCCCAACCAAGGGCGCTGTGGTTGCAAAGGAAACAGGCGTAGAGCGTGCCACAGCAATTATGCGGGCCAATCATTACGGCTGGTTTGAGAAAGTGGAGACGGGGGTTTATGGGGCAGTGGGTTAGATATTTTTGAGTGGAATCTGGCATGTCTGTCCACGCCAACCTTGGTACAGGCGTCGATCTATCATTTTTCCACGATAGCCGATAACGCCAAATATCAGGACTTCGACCAGCCATTGTGCTAGCAGCCAAATTTCATGAAGCTGAATACCCGTAGGTGTGAACTTGATATCTTGATGAACAAGTTTGTTTCTGAAGAAAGATATCAACGCGTAACTATCTATATTCCTTGCCGAAACCACTTTTCTTAATTCAGGGCTTTCACTCAGCAGGTCAGCTTGTATCCCATAATAATAACATGCTGCTCGCAATTTGTCTGAGAATGAGTTGGTTCTAGAGGTCATTAGTGCATTAGACCAGCCCGCACGGTATTCTAGGATGAAGTTTACGATAGCTTCTAGGGCGCTGTGGGCCGCTATGATCGACATTTCGATTGATACATCTCGCGAAGCGTTTGATGCACGGTAAAATTCGATTGTTTGCCTAAGTGCTGTTTGCGCTAAGTCGTCCGATAATGCTTTAGTAAACAGCGTAAATATGGCGGGCAATTGACTCTGGATTCCGATGTCGAACCAATTTGTTTTTCTTTTTTGTGCATCGTTGCGCGTAAAGCCAATTAATCTCAGCGCGATTACGGCATTTTCATCATGTGCGATTAGGTTGCCAAAGCCCAAGTGCCCACCTTTAACGAAAGTAAGGAAATCGATAAGAGGGCCTAGCGGTTTGAGAGGGGCGTCCGCTCTTAGTTCTAGGTTAGAGCTGATCACACAAGGGCTGTTCGTCTCTTTTGCACGCACAATTGTGTACTCGACGCCGTCAATATCCGTCAGGATAATAGGCTTTTGCAAAAATTCGGGTGGGTTTAGAAGTACTGCATCAAAGCTGGAGGATGTTTGTTTGTCGACTAAGAGTATAGGTTCTCGTGTGCTTACGGCTTCTATATCGGTCTCTGGCTTGTTGGAAGAGAAGTTGGCTTTTGTTATAAAGAGGGTTTGATCGGTGTCTCCAGTTTTATATTTAAAAGAAATAGTTGGTTGGTTGAATGCATCCTTAAATGTAGCGAGCTCTTGCAATTGTATGCGAGGGCTAAACTGCTCATTATAGTGTATGTGTAAGGTTGTTGGACCTAAGCAAGCCCCATTCACGTTAAATTCAGCTACATCTATTTTAAAAGCTGGCAGTTCGGATGCTGAGATGAACTGATCGGGAGTAAGCATGTATGAAATATCCTTAATCTAAATCTGGGTAAATTTTACGCGGGAATTCCGAGATGTGGCTAGGATTTATTTTTCTCGAAAGAGAAACGCAGCTCCGCCCATTGACACCCTCCAAATCCGTACCTAACTATGCATCGTTATCACTCGATACCTTTGAGTGCTAACGATGAATTTACCTCTGTCTTTTAGATAGGGACTGAAATTGAAACTTTGTGCAAGGAGCCGCGCAAGATGGCCTTTAAACCACTTCACGACCGCGTCGTAGTTCGCCGCGTTGAAAGCGACGAAAAAACAGCTGGCGGGTTGATCATCCCTGATTCCGCAAAAGAAAAACCAGCAGAAGCTATCGTTGTTTCCGTTGGTGAAGGTGCTCGCAAAGACAACGGCGAATTGATCGCAATGTCAGTGGTCGCTGGCGACAAAGTTCTCTTCGGCAAATGGTCCGGTACAGAGATCACTGTTGACGGCGAAGAGCTGCTCATCATGAAAGAATCCGACATTTTGGGCGTTATCGCTTAAGCGATACCCCTTTGGGCGCAGCCGCTCATTGAGCGAGCAGCGCCGATGTCCTTTCATTCAATTTAATCCGACTTAAGGAGAGAACTCATGGCTAAAGAAGTCAAGTTCGATACAGACGCCCGCAATGCAATGCTCCGCGGCGTGAACATCCTCGCTAACGCTGTTAAAGTGACACTCGGCCCTAAAGGCCGCAATGTTGTTTTGGACAAATCTTTCGGCGCGCCACGTATCACCAAAGATGGTGTGTCTGTTGCCAAAGAAATCGATCTCGAAGACAAGTTCGAGAACATGGGCGCGCAAATGGTCAAAGAAGTGGCCTCACGCACCAATGACGAAGCTGGCGACGGTACAACAACCGCGACTGTTTTGGCGCAAGCGATCATCAAAGAAGGCCTCAAGCAGGTTGCTGCTGGTCTGAACCCAATGGATCTGAAACGCGGCATCGACCTTGCAACAACAAACGTTGTTGAAGCGATCAAAGCGGCGTCACGTGAAGTGAAAGATACTGCTGAAGTTGCGCAAGTGGGTACAATCTCTGCAAACGGCGAAACTGAAATCGGTCGTCAGATCGCAGACGCGATGCAAAAAGTTGGCAACGACGGTGTCATCACTGTTGAAGAAAACAAAGGCATGGAAACTGAAACAACTGTTGTCGAAGGCATGCAGTTTGATCGTGGTTTCTTGTCTCCTTACTTCGTCACCAACCCAGACAAAATGGTTGCTGATCTTGAAGATTGTGTGATCCTCTTGCACGAAAAGAAACTCTCTTCTTTGCAAGCAATGGTTCCCCTCTTGGAAACTGTGATCCAATCCCAAAAACCACTTCTCATCATCGCAGAAGATGTTGAAGGCGAAGCGCTTGCAACTTTGGTTGTGAACAAATTGCGCGGCGGCTTGAAAATCGCAGCTGTTAAAGCACCAGGTTTCGGCGATCGCCGCAAAGCCATGTTGCAAGACATCGCGATCCTCACTGGCGGCCAAGTGATTTCAGAAGATCTCGGCATGAAACTCGAAAATGTCACTATGGACATGCTCGGTTCCGCTAAGAAAATCTCCATCACCAAAGACGAAACAACAATCGTTGAAGGCAATGGCGCGAAAGCTGAAATCGAAGCACGTGTGGGTCAAATCCGCGCGCAAATCGAAGAAACAACGTCTGACTACGATCGTGAAAAACTCCAAGAGCGTGTTGCGAAACTCGCAGGCGGCGTTGCAGTTATCCGCGTTGGCGGCATGACTGAAGTTGAAGTTAAAGAACGCAAAGACCGCGTTGACGATGCTTTGAACGCGACACGCGCTGCTGTTCAAGAAGGTATCGTTGTTGGTGGTGGTGTTGCTCTGGTTCAAGCTGCAAAAGGTCTTAGCGGACTTGTTGGTGCGAACGCGGATCAAGACGCTGGTATCGCAATCGTGCGTCGCGCGATTGAAGCACCACTGCGTCAGATCGCTGAAAACGCAGGCGTCGACGGCGCTGTTGTGGCAGGCAAAGTGCGCGAATCTGATGATCTTGCATTCGGCTTTAACGCTCAAACCGAAGAGTACGGCGACATGTTCGCATTCGGCGTGATCGATCCAGCTAAAGTTGTTCGTACAGCTTTGGAAGATGCAGCCTCTATCGCAGGCTTGCTCATCACAACCGAAGCTATGGTTGCTGACAAACCATCCAAAGACGGCGGCGCCGGTGGCGGCATGCCTGACATGGGCGGCATGGGCGGCATGGGCGGCATGATGTAATCATCCGGTCATCTGACTGAAAAATACGACGGAGGGTGTGTAAAGCGCCCTCCGTTTTCGCGTTTGAGCGTAAATCGCCTATGAATTCACCACCTTGGCGCATCAAGAAATTGTAAACCAAATTAATCACAAATTTTGACTTGTTATTCCGTGCTCAAAGCGTGATCACTAGAATAACAACGTTTGGATAATTAGATCATGAACCTGCGCCCCCTAACACAATCAGATGATCTCGCCCTTTCCATATTTTTGGACAGCGAGTTTTCCAAGGCTGCCACCTATCAAACTGTTCTAAAGCTGCGTAAAACCAATATGGTGGCGATGGAGCGCTTGGCATTTGAGGGCACCAAAATCGTGGGCTATCTGTGTTGCGCCAAAATGGTCAACCCTTCTGACTGGTGGGTTTTGTCTGTTCTCGTTGTTTCGTCAAGCCATCGTAAAAAGGGCATTGGTCGTGAATTGGTCTACCGTGGTATGAATCATGCCCGTCGTGAAAAAGCACCTGCAGTCGTTGTGGTTGGTGACCCTTCATACTTTGCTCATGTGGGCTTCTCAAAAGCGGCAGCAGAAAACTTGGTTCTACCTTTCGCGCAAGATTACACATCGCTTTACCCTATTGCTCCGGGTACAGGATTGTCGCGCCATGAATTGGTTTACCCAGATGCTTTCTTGCCCGTCGGTGACGTGACGACTTCGCCTGCGTCGGCATAATCCTATTTCAGTATGACTTCTAACGGGTCGTAAATCGCAGGACCAGGTGGTGCAAAAGCGATTTCTGACAAGCTGCTTGGCTTAATGGTCATTGTAGACATCTGTTCTTGCGTGACCCATTTTCGTTTGCTGACGACTCCTGCGACGTCTTTCCAATTTGGGTCGATGTGACCATTCACGAGTGTGCAATGAAAAATCAAATCCACTTGGTGAAATCCACTTTTGGGATCATGAAATTCGTTGATCAACGCCAATTCCCCAACGGTGACAGTTAAACCCGTTTCCTCAAACACCTCGCGGATCAGGTTGTCAGGGATTGAGCTGCCACGTTCCACTCCGCCTCCAGGGGCGCACCACAATCCAAGATGATGTTTCGGATAGGCATTCACCAGCAGCAAACGGTTCTCTTGCGTAATGAGAGCGCGGGCGGCCAAGCGGGGGGATTGAATTGCGGGTGACATGTCTTAGCATGGGCACGGACGCGCCTTGATGCAAGTCTATTGAAACCCCTATGGTTGATCTCCATATTGAAAATATGAAAAAACCTATTGTTTTTGCTTTATTTTCAGCGCTGCCCTTTGGCGTGTTCGTGCATCCTTCCGTGGCGGCAGATATGGCGCCCTCCGTCAGCACGCCGTCTTGCGTCATTTTGTTGCACGGCTTGGCACGCACCAAGACCTCGATGGTGACGCTTGAGCAGTCGTTGATCCACGCAGGGTTTGACGTCGTGAACCAAGGTTACCCATCGCGCTCCGCACATATAGAGGCATTGGCCGAACACGCTTTAAGTGCCGCGCGCCAAGTCTGCGTTAATGATGCAACCCCTGATGTGGTGACCCATTCGATGGGCGGCATTTTGCTGCGCACCTATGCGCTAGCGCATCCCGACCTTGATTGGGGTCGCGTTGTTATGCTGGCCCCGCCCAATCACGGGTCTGGCATAATTGACGCACACGGTGACAGTAAATGGTTTCAAATGCTCAACGGTCCTGCGGCAGAGCAGCTGAAAACCGGTGGTCTTCCGGACCATTTGCCGCCTGTGCCTTTCGAAACCGGCATCATCGCGGGCAGTCAGTCTTTGAATCCTGCTACTTCGGCTTTGGTTGAAGGCGTTGACGATGGCAAGGTGTCTATCGCCTCGACCAAAGTGGCTGGGATGCGCGCCCATATCACCCTGCCTGTGACCCATACCTTTATGATGCATAACCCAAAAGTGATGGCACAAAGTTTACGGTTTTTGCAGACAGGAGGCTTCGAGACCGATATGACCACAGCTCAGGCCTTTGGGTATCTCAAGGCTGGCAACTGATGATCTTCAGCAGATAGCGACGCTGAGGGCGGCATAAGGATTCACGCGTATGAAACTTCTTTGGCTCACGATTGCTGCTTTGACGGCCTTTGCGGCGAACTCCGTTTTGACGCGGCTTGCCATCGTTGGCGGTTCTGACCCCTTCGCCTTTGCTGTTGTGCGTGTGGCTGCGGGCGCTGTGATGTTGTTGGGTTTGACCCGTATGCGTGGCTCTATGCCTGCATTGCGCTTGAATACGCGGCTTGTGCCTGCTGCCATGCTCGCCCTTTATATGCTCGGATTTTCCATCGCCTATCTCGCGCTGCCTTCAGGCGCAGGCGCTTTGGTGTTGTTTGGGACTGTGCAAATCACCATGTTTGGCGGCGCTTGCATTGGCAAAGATATGATCCCGCCGCTGCGCTGGCTTGGAGCGCTCGTCGCACTTGGGGGTCTCAGCTATCTGCTGTGGCCAAGCGGCGATGTTGCTTTGCCACTTTCCGCTTGTTTGGCGATGATGGCCGCTGGCTTTGGCTGGGGCGTTTACTCTTTGCTGGGGCGCGGCGCGAAAAACCCGCTGGCTGACACTGCCTATAATTTTGCTCTGGCCCTTGTGCCTGTCGTGTTGGCTTGGCTCATCGTGCAAGATGGGATCACCGCTGGCGGCGTGCTCTTGGGCATCATCGCAGGGGCGATCACCTCGGGTGTTGGTTATGCAATTTGGTACGCTGTGCTGCCCGGCTTAGGGGCAAGTCGCGCCAGTGTTGCGCAGCTGTCCGTGCCGATTTTGGCCACAATAGGTGGGGTGGTTTGGCTTGCTGAACCCGTGACGCTTAGGCTGATGATTTCCAGCGCTTTGGTGCTGGGCGGTGTCGGGATTTCATTGGTGAAGCGCTAACATTTTTTGAAACGCCGAAACGCAAAGCGCCGCGCTATCTCTTGCACGGCGCTTGGTTTTTAGAGTGCGGCCCGATCAAGCGGTGCCCGTAACCTTGTTCACATGGCCCATTTTGCGACCGGCTTTGACATCAGCCTTGCCGTACAGATGCAACGCGACGCTCCCGTCTTTGGCATAGTCCGCCACGCGGTCCATGTCATCGCCAATCAGGTTCAACATTTCCACGTTTGAGTGACGTTTTCCGTCGCCCAAAGGCCAGCCCACCACAGCGCGGATATGCTGTTCAAACTGATCGATCACACAGCCGTTTTGCGTCCAGTGACCAGAATTGTGCACGCGGGGTGCGATCTCGTTGACCACCAAGCCTTCAGGCGTGACGAACAGCTCGACCCCCATAACGCCGACATAGTCGAGCGCATTGAGAATATTCGCGGCCAAAAGCACTGCATCCATACGCTGGTTGCCCGTGAGATTAGCAGGCACAGTGGTGGTGTGCAAAATGCCGTTCACATGCACGTTTTGACCGGGATCAAAGCAAGATACATCGCCCGCTTGTCCGCGCGCGGCAATCACAGACACCTCGTGCGAAAAGCTCACAAAGCCTTCCAAAACTGACGGTGCACCCGCCATGTCGGCCAAGGCAGAACTGGCGTCATCCATATCCATGATGCGGGCTTGGCCCTTGCCGTCATAGCCAAAGCGGCGGGTTTTCAAAATCGCAGGCGCGCCAATATCAGCCAGCGCTTTGTCCAAATCCTCATTTGTGTCCACGGCCGCATAAGGCGCAACTTTCAGGCCAAGACCTGATAAGAATTCCTTTTCCGTGATGCGGTCTTGCGACACAGCCAAAGCACGGCGATTTGGGCGAATAGGGGTCACAGATTCCAGAAGGTCAAGTGCCGATGTGGGAACGTTTTCAAATTCATAGGTGATCACATCCACAGAAGAGGCGAAGGCTTTAAGCGCGGCTTCATCGTCATAGGGCGCCGTGGTGACCACATCGGCCACATGGCCCGCAGGCGGGTTGATCCCTGGTTCAAAAATGTGGGTTTTAAACCCCAAACGCGAAGCCGCAACAGACAACATCCGTCCCAGCTGCCCGCCACCTAAAATACCAATGGTCGATCCGGTGCTCAGAACTTCAGTCATCGCTTGGCTCTTCTGGAATTGAGGCAGCAAGCGCATCGCGCCATGCATCAAGGCGCGCGGCCAATGCATCGTCGGACGTGGCCAAAATACCAGCGGCCATCAGGCCCGCGTTGGCCGCACCCGCTTCGCCGATCGCCATGGTGGCAACAGGGAACCCTTTTGGCATTTGCACGATGGAATACAGGCTATCAACGCCAGACAAAGCGCGGGTTTGCACCGGCACGCCCACAACAGGCACGCGGGTTTTTGACGCCATCATGCCCGGCAAATGCGCAGCCCCACCAGCGCCAGCGATGATCACTTTTAGACCTCGCTCGGCCGCGGTTTTGCCATAGGCCCACAGACGATCCGGCGTGCGGTGGGCAGAGACGATTTTGGTTTCATAGGTCACGCCCAATTCATCCAAAATATTTGCTGCAAGTTTCATAGTGGGCCAATCCGATTGGCTGCCCATAATAATGCCGACTTTGACGCTCACGATGCTGTCCTCATTGGTGCCTTGAGAGAAGGGCGCACTATAGCGGGGATCAGACGGGGTGCAATAAAATGCGCACCGTTTCCGCGATTAGGCGATGATGTCTGGGGTGATAAGGTCTTCGAGCTGTGCGATACGGTCTTTGAGCGATAATTTTTGCCGCTTCATCCGCTGCAAACGCAACGCATCTGGCATCGGCTTGGCCTGAATCGCGTCGATTGCCTCATCCAAATCGCCGTGTTCGCGTTTGAGCACTGACAGCTTAATGCGCAGCACTTCTTTATAGTCCATACGGGATGTGGTGTTCATTTTGCGTTCATTCGACTCATTTTAGGTGTTGAATATACTCTACGCGCAAACACACTTTTCTCAAAGCAAAGTCATCCAAACCTTGAAGCGAGCTTAAGCTCCCCCCATATTGTTAACAAGGGTCGCCGGCAACGGGGCTAAATTTGTACTGTCGCTTGATTTGAAAGGGCATGTTCATGACGAAAATGACATTTGGATCGCATCCGTTTTTACTGGGGTTTGATCAATTGGAACGATTGGTGGAACGCACAGCCAAAGCGGATTCCGGCGGTTACCCCCCGTATAATATCGAACAAATTTCTGAAAATGCGTATCGGATCACTCTTGCTACTGCCGGATTCTCCGAACAGGATTTGTCTATAACCTTGGAACATCGCCAGTTGGTGATCCGTGGCCGTCAAGAAGATGATTCTGAAGGACGGTTGTTCTTGCACCGTGGTATCGCTGCGCGTCAGTTTCAACGCTCGTTTGTTTTGGCTGATGGTGTTGATGTGGCGGGAGCCACAATGGAAAACGGCCTGCTGCACATCGATCTGTCACGCGCTATGCCAGATTCGGTTGTCGAAGTTATTGAAATTAGAAAAGGATAAGACGATGAATGCGAATTTTGATAATATTCCAAACGCAAATGAAAAAATCGTCTACGTGCGTTCCGTCCTTGTGGCTGACCTGCCGGATGAGGTGCGTGAAAAAGCGGGCGACATGGAGCGAATTTATTCGGTGCACAATTCTGACGGCGACCGGATGGCGCTTGTTGCGGATTTGAAACTGGCTTTTGATCTGGCGCGCGAGAACGATTTTTCACCGGTGAGTGTGCACTAAAATTGCGCGCCCCGCGCTGAACTCTATCTTACTTTAAATGCAAAACGCCCCGATCACAGGATCGGGGCGTTTTGTGTTCTGGTGTGGTCGCTATGGCTTAGTTGCCAGCGATAAGGCCCATAGATTCCAGTTTAAGGATCACTTGGTGCGCACAGTTGTCGACGTCTGTGCCAACAGTTTCAACGCGCATTTCAGGGTTTTCAGGAACGTCATAAGGATCAGAAATCCCTGTGAATTCTTTGATCTTACCTTCGCGCGCCAATTTGTAGAGACCTTTGCGATCGCGTTTTTCACATTCCTCGATGGACGTGGCCACGTGCACTTCGATGAAGGCACCGAAAGCTTCAACATCTTCACGCACAGCGCGACGTGTTGTGGCGTAAGGCGCGATTGGCGCACAGATCGCGATACCACCGTTTTTGGTGATCTCGGACGCAACATAACCGATGCGGCGGATGTTGAGATCGCGGTGCTCTTTAGAAAAACCAAGCTCGGAAGACAGGTTTTTGCGCACGATATCACCATCAAGCAAAGTTACCGGACGACCGCCCATTTCCATCAATTTGACCATCAAAGCGTTGGCTATTGTGGATTTGCCTGAGCCAGAGAAGCCAGTGAAGAACACTGTGAAACCTTGTTTCGCACGTGGTGGTTTTGTGCGGCGCAATTCTTTCACAACTTCAGGGAAAGAGAACCACTCAGGGATCTCAAGGCCTTCAGCCAAACGGCGACGCAATTCTGTACCAGAGATGTTGAGGATGGTGACGTTGTCACGATCTTCGATTTCATCATTTGGCTCGTATTGTGCGCGCTCGGCAACCCAAACCATGTGTTTGAAGTCGACCATTTCGATGCCCATTTCTTCTTGGTGCTCACGGAACAGGTCCTGTGCATCATAGGGGCCGTAGAAATCTTCGCCTTGGGAGTTGTTTCCAGGTCCAGCGTGATCGCGACCAACGATGAAGTGTGTACAACCGTGGTTGGCGCGGATCAGACCGTGCCAAACAGCTTCACGTGGGCCAGCCATACGCATCGCAAGGTTCAACAAAGACAATGATGTTGTTGCTTGTGGGTATTTGTCGAGCACAGCTTCGTAGCAACGTACGCGTGTGAAGTGATCCACATCGCCAGGTTTGGTCAAGCCAACAACTGGGTGAATCAAAAGGTTGGCTTGCGCTTCTTTGGCTGCGCGGAATGTCAGCTCTTGGTGGGCGCGGTGCAATGGGTTGCGTGTTTGGAACGCAACGATGCGACGCCAGCCCATTTTGCGGAAGAAAGCGCGCAATTCGTTTGGTGTTTCGCGGCGTGCGCGGAAATCGTAATGGACAGGCTGTTGGATGCCAGTCACAGGACCGCCAAGGTAGATTTTGCCAGCTTGGTTGTGCAGGTAGTTCACAGCAGGGTGCGCGTCGTCGTCAGCGCCGAATACTTTTTCGGCTTCAAGAGCTTTGTTTGGCTCCCAGTTGTCTGTGACCGTCATGGTCGCAAGGATAACGCCTTCTTGGTCGCGCAGCGCGATGTCTTGGCCTTCTTCTAATTTACCCGCGAATGCTTCGTTCACGTCCAAAGTAATTGGCATTGGCCACAAAGAACCGTCAGCCATACGCATGTTTTCAACAACACCGTCGTAATCTGCTTGGGTCAAGAAACCTTTGAGTGGGTTAAAGCCACCGTTCATCAACAACTCAAGGTCGCAGATTTGGCGTGGTGTCAAATCCCAGCTGACAAGATCAGCGGCTTCAACTTTAAGTTTTTGAGCGCTCTCATATGAGACGTAGAGCTCAGAAATAGGGGCGAGGTTGTTTTCCATCGGGTGGGTCCTGTGTTTTAGCGGAACCAAGCTGCTGCTGGTGCCAGTTAGTTCCGCGTGCAAAGAATTGTATTCGTTAAGTTTGCGCGCTAGAAATCTGTCGGTGAGGCGCACTTTTTCTGCGCCGCCACGAGAGGTCAGTGAATAGGCAAATCGTTGGCGTTTGTCGGGGCCGTCGCGTCCGCTGACGCGAATAAGGCCCGATTCTGCTGCTGATTTTATGAGTGCATTGAGCCGCCCCAAAGACACGCCGATCGCTTCTGCGATGCTGCGCTGAGATGCATCCGACGTCAGATCGAGCTGGCGCAAGAGTTTGAAGAGCTGGTCTTCATCATCGAATTTGGTTTTGGCAGTTGTCAAAATAGTATCCTGCGACTCAAAGTATGTTCACGTGTGAACGCATCGCACGGATTGATGTTCAGACAAAGTCAAAAATAAGGGAAGTTTTTGAAAACTTGTACCAGTGTCGCCCAAATGCGTCTTTTTTGCGCAGAAAGTCGCCTAACCTTAAGTGTTCCAAACCTGCGCTGCGCCCGCAGCAACCACCCGAGCACCGCTTGGTGTGTTCCATTTAAACAGCGTCAAATGTGTTTTGCTTGGATCACTGCGCGAGGCATAGAGCATACCGTGAAACCCCAGCGCACGCACACACGCACACGGTCCGAAATATCCCAGGTGGGTGCACGCAGCCCTTGCGCGCGGATTTTTTGCCAATGCGCAGCGCGGTGGGGCACATCGTTGTCATACAATTTGAAAGCAAGCGGATCGCGCAAATCAATGATGCGATCAGACTGGACGCGCAAAGGGAATAGTGAGCGCTCAGGGTCTTCGGTCGTCATATAGCGACGCGACGACGCACCCCTCAGACGTGGCAGACAGATAAAAGGCTTTCTTCTGCCCGCCATAATGCGAACGACCCACGACCCTCAGGGCTGCGGGCTGCGGGCAGGGGCCAATCTGGCCTCTGCCCGCTGGGTAAACATCATGCGCCAATGCATCTCATCCACGGATATGATGTGGCTGTCATGTGGCTTAGTCTTCTTGTTCCGCCAAGAACCGTTCTGCGTCGAGTGCAGCCATACAACCCATGCCCGCAGAGGTGACAGCTTGGCGGTATTTGTGGTCGGTTAAGTCGCCCGCCGCGAAAATACCAGGGATGGATGTTTCAGTCGAGCCGGGGATCACTTTGACATAACCGCCGTTATGCGTTTCCAAAACGTCAGACACCAATTCGCTTGCCGGCGCGTGACCGATGGCGACAAAGACGCCTTTGGCTGGGATTTCGGTGATCACACCTGTTTTCACATGTTTTGCGCGCACGCCGTTGACGCCTTTCATTGGGGCCTCATCGCCGAAGACTTCTTCAAGCTGATGATCCCAAAGCACTTCGATCTTTTCATTTTTGAACAGGCGGTGCTCAAGAATTTTCTCACACCGCAGGCTGTCGCGGCGGTGGATCAGCGTCACTTTAGAGGCGAAGTTGGTTAAAAACAGCGCTTCTTCGACGGCCGTGTTGCCGCCACCGATGACAACGATTTCCATGCCACGGTAAAAGAATCCATCACAAGTCGCACACGCCGAGACGCCAAAGCCTTTGAATTTTTCTTCACTTTCAAGCCCAAGCCATTTCGCCCGCGCACCTGTCGCCAAAATCACCGCATCAGCCGTATAAGTCGTGCCGCTGTCGCCCATGGCAACAAAAGGACGCTTGCTGGTGTCAAGATCGGTGATGATATCTTGCTTGATCTCACACCCCATGGCTTCGGCATGGGCCTGCATGTTGACCATCAATTCTGGACCTTGAATTTCTGTGTGACCAGGCCAGTTTTCAACTTCGGTCGTGGTGGTCAATTGACCACCGGGCTCGATGCCTTGCACCAGCAAGGGGGCCAGCATCGCACGTGAGGCATAGACGCCAGCAGTGTATCCAGCTGGGCCAGATCCAATGATCAGAACTTTGGAGTGTTTTGTCTCAGACATATCGGCCTCTTGTCATTGTCTTTAGGTTGAACCCGATATAGACACGCCGTCCCAAGGACGTAAACCCAAGTCGCATATCAATCCTTCACAGTTGCGTATTAGGGGTATTTTTATTGAGCAAGAGACCAATCCTTTTGTGCAGTGAATGGAATCTTCTTGAAATTATACGCCCTAAATGAGACACATCGTTGCGCCCAGTAGGGTGTTTTTAGTTGTTTTGAAAATTGCACCCCTTTTCGCTAAACCGTCGGAGACCTGAATGCCCGTCCATAAACTTGATGAAATCGACCGCAAGATTTTGGCTGAATTGCAGGCTGATGGGCGTATGACGAATGTGGAGCTGGCCAAACGTGTTGGCATTTCCGCGCCGCCGTGCCTGCGCCGTGTGCGTACACTCGAGGAAGCTGGCTATATCACCGGTTATCACGCGGTGGTCGATGCGCGCGCGTTGCATTTTGAAGTGCAGGTTTTTGCGATGGTGGGTTTGCAAAGCCAGGCCGAAGTGGATTTGTCAGCGTTTGAAGCAAAATGCATTGAATGGCCGCTGGTACGTGAATGTCATATGCTCAATGGCGAGGTTGATTTCATTTTGAAATGTGTCGCCCCTGATCTGTCGACCTTTCAGACGTTTTTGACATCGCAATTGTTGTCGACGCCCAATGTGGCCAGCGTGAAAACGTCGTTGGTGATTCGTGGCGCCAAAGATGAGCCCGGCGTGCCGTTTGAAGTACTAGAGGCGCGCTTGGCGCGAAACGCATAGACTGCCGTCATGTATCTATATTAGGTTAAAGTCTTAAAGCGGCCCCACTCGGAGGCCGCTTTGATGTATCTTTTGTACGAATAAACGCCTAGGCCGCGTCCAATGTTAAAAGATCCCCCGCTGACAGCCGCGGATGCACCATTGCCCCAAAATCACCCAACTCGGTCAAATGGGGAAACAAATCCATAAACCGCGCGCGCATCGATCCTATCAGCTGGCCTGAGGCCGCAGTTCCTGGATGATATGTCTCTAAATCAACGCCGTTGACGCGGATCAACCGATGTTGCGGCAGACAGATATGGTAAGTTTTCACCGAAGACATCGGCGTCACTTCGATCACCGCATGTCCATCCACCAAGCTCGACACTGGGGCCAAGGCCTCTGATGTGCCCAAATAAGATTTCAGCGCATTTGATCGGTGCAAATAGCGCGCGCCGCTGCCAAGCAGCAGATCAGGGGCAGGACAACCATAGCCAAAGCTATCCGCCATCAAGCGATACAGGCATTCAGGGGCCGCCCCTTGCTTGCGGGTGCCTTGGGCATCCAATTGCATGGAACCGATCCATTGGATTGGCAAAAAATCACCACTGACTGTTTCCACAAGGTCACCGGGCAACAGGTCTTCGATGGCAACGGGGCCATGGTCTGTCGGGATCAAAGCGCCACGGGCAAATGCACTAAAGGCATCCTCAAATACGGGTAAAGCAGGGGCAGATACGCGACGATCCATGATATCGCCATTTGCAGCCGACCACATCATGTCAAAGATGCGGGTGGCAATTTCGGTGCGTGGCGCAGGGCGTGCGCGGCGCACAGTCCAAGCGGCTTGCGCCTTCGTTGGATGAGTGGCGCCAAGCGGCGTGGCAGCGCGCGGGGTGCCTGACGCAGAGTTTGCGTCAAAATGGGGGTGCGACATTGAACACTCCTGTGGTCACTGTTCGGCCCCCACCGATCCAGTGGGTAAACATTCACAGGTATTTAGGCTTATTGTCAAAAACTTAATAGTATTACCTCAAACTGCGGCACCAGTGACAGTTGGCTCCGTTTCTTTGTTTCCAAATCTGCGAGAAATGTGGCGCTGCTTTGCTGAAAAAGACGGCGCAGGCCGTTGGGTGTTCACCACGATTGATGCGAATCTGCCAAGTGATTCTAGTTCTATTAGGGACTTTGGGCCGCAGACCAAAGTCGGGAGGGAGCTTCGGTCCACAGCAAGACGGCCTATGCTGAGGCGGCCAATTTGGAGCCTAAGGCGCGGGCAGCAACCTTTGCTTTCCACTCGGACCGGCGATTGCCGCGGGCCCAAGGCAGGTGTACGTCAGAATTCTTTGCCTCTGCGATTGCAGATGTCAGCCAACGACGGTTCTTGATTTTGGTTTGCTGTGTCATGCTCTGTTCTCTCAAATGCCCTGTCTGGTGCGGGTGTGTGTTTGTGAGGGCTAATATGACTGTAGCCTGAGGCGATATTTGGGCGCGGATGCATGTTTTCGCGTAAATGCAGGAAAAATTTCATGATCAATCGGGATGGGTGAAGGCGATGATTATCCTATTGAAAATAAATAATTTTTAATAAAATGGAAACAGTGAAACTTAAAGCGACTAGATTGTTTCTGACTTAAATGGGGCGGGGCTTGGCCGCTTTTCAGCCGCATTCCAGAGTTTACAGGCGAATGGTGGACAGCAAACGACCGTAGTCGGCTTCTTTTTTATGCACGGACCGGCGATAAGAATAGAATCGCGCTGGATCCGCATAGGTACAATGGCGCGTCCATTCTGCATGGCCAACGCCAGCCTTGCGCAAACAGTGCAGCCCAAAGGCGGGCAAGTTGAACATATACCGATCGCCCTGACCGCTGGCAAAGAACTGCACGTTGTCAGGATCATGCGCGATAAAATCGTCCAAGAATTCTGGGCCAACCTCGTATGCACTTTGCGAAATGCTTGGGCCGATGACGGCGGTGATGTTTTCGCGCGTTGCGCCCAAGGCGACCATTTCCTCAACCGTGCGCTCCAAAATGCCATCGATAGCACCGCGCCAACCGGCATGGGCAGCGCCTATAACGCCGGCATTTTTGTCGGCAAACAGCACAGGCTGGCAATCAGCGGTGAGAATAACCAATGCCAACTCCGGTTGATCGGTGACCAAAGCATCAGCGCGGGGCGTATCGCCCGATGGGGCGCCAGTGATCCGCACGACGTCGTTGGAATGCACTTGGTGGACGCCGCACAGTTGTGATTGATCGACATTCATCGCCTGCGCCACACGGCGGCGGTTGATCGCGACGATGTCGGATTGATCGGTCGAGCCCAATCCGCAGTTTAGACCTGCGTACACCCCAGAAGAGGCACCACCTTTGCGGGTGAAAAACCCGTGATCGATTCCGTCCAAGGCCTCAGCGGTGATGACTTCAAGGTTCATATCAACAACTCTTTCAAACAAAGTGGGCGACCTGAGCAGTTCAAACGGGGCGGGCAAAGCCTGCAGGCAACATATCCGCCTTGGGCGCGATAGCAATTGCTTTGAAAAGTAAGCCCATTTTATCGGCGTTGATCAACCTATCAAATGCGGCAATATGATTTTCCAACGCCTCACCTTGCATATGGATGCTTAGATTTTCAGCACGCTCTACAATGCCAAGCTGCGCCAAAAGCTGACCCTGCGGAATCATGGATGACACATAAGCCCCTGCGTTTTGTGCTTCGATGCTCAGGGCTTCGAAATCCACATGGGCGGTCAGGTCGGCACATCCGGGGCGCGCCAGAGGGTTGACCATCTCATGGTTTTCCAGCGCTTGAAAGGTATCGCCGCGTGCATGCCAATCGCCGTAGTCTATGACAATCGCAGCCCCGCCATGCTCTGCGATACGTCGTGCAATTTCATCGATGATCGGCGCAGATGAAGGGCAAATTTCAACCACATCGCCATCTTGCGTGTCATCCAATCGATGATCCAGCAGCGCGATGGGCGCAGGCTGTGACAGGCCAAGGGCAAGCTTATCGTCGATCAATCCCACTTGAGTTTCGCGCCAGCCATGCGGGTCACGCACAAATTGGCGGATCGGCAGAGCGTCGAAAAATTCATTGGCAATCAAGAAAAGCGTTTGATCGGGCAGATCGGCGGCTGTGTCTGCATAAGTGATATCAAAGCCGCTGAGCAGCTCTTGTTGTTTGGCGCGCAACGTCGGCGAGGCCTCAACCAATGTCAGCTGCATCGATGCGTGAAACTGCGGCACAGCTTTGGTCGCGCGCAAAATATCTGCCATTAAAGTCCCACGCCCCGGGCCAAGTTCCGCCAACGTGAACGGGGCAGGGCAGCCTTGATCGATCCAAGCCTGCGCCAAACACAGACCTAACAACTCGCCAAACATTTGGCTGATCTCAGGCGCCGTGGTGAAGTCCCCCGCAGCCCCCAAAGGATCGCGGGTGGTGTAATAGCCGTGGGTCGGGTGCAGCAGGCAATCGGCCATATATTCGGCCAGAGAAATCGGTCCGGTGTTGGAAATGCGCCGCATCAACAGCTCGGCCATTGGGGTCGCAGTGGGCTTAGGCGTGCTCATAAGCGTTTCGCCCGAATGGCCAGCCCCAATCCGACCAAGATCATTGGCAGGGACAACAACTGCCCCATCGACAGGCCGATGACGACATGACCCATGGGATTGTCAGGGGTGATGAATTGCGCGTCGGCTTGGCGGAAAAATTCGACGATAAAGCGCGAGATGCCGTAGCCTGCAAAGAAAAGCCCCGCAATCAGCCCTGGTTTTTTCAACGCATTGAAACGCCAAACCAAGATCAACAGCAAGGCGCCCAAAAGTAATCCCTCAAGCAGACCTTCATACAGCTGCGACGGGTGACGCGCACAAAATGAGGTTGCGGTGGCGCAAGCCTGTGCCGCATCGCCCGGAAAAATCACCGCCCAAGGTGCATCAGAGGGACGCCCCCATAGTTCTGCGTTGACGAAATTCGCCATCCGCCCCAGCAGCAATCCCGCAGGGGCCGCCATCGCGCAGAGATCTGCCAGCGACAACAGACGCAGATTTTGCGCGCGTCCATAAAGATAGGCCGCAACCACAACGCCCAAGAACCCGCCATGAAAGGCCATGCCGCCCTGCCAAATCATCGGAATCTCGGCAGGATGGGCCAAGAAATAGCTGGGTTTGTAAAATAACACATAGCCAAAACGCCCGCCCACAATCACGCCCAGCACCAGCCATGACAGCATGTCGTCCAGCTGGTCGCGCGTCATCAGTGCGCCGTCATCTGGCCAAAGCCTAGCCGCTTTCAAAGCGGCCAGCGCCAGCCCCCATGCGATAAAAACCCCAACGATATAGGCCAAAGCATACCAGTGCAGTGCAAAGTGAATGGGCCCAAGCTCGATCGAGAAGAGCACAGGCGAGATATCGGGGAATTGGATCACGGCGGGCAATTTAAACATGCGCGCATCTGTCTTGGGGAAAGGCCAAGAGTCAACCTTGTGATTTGCGTCGCTTCCCCCCATATATCACCCAACGACGACACATTCGCGTGACTTGGCCCCCTACGGCGCGGCGCGCAGACCCAAGTCACGCCACCAGGCACGCAACGGAGAGCCCCATGCAAACGCGCAATAAAATTCTTGATGACTTTTCCCAGCTGATGACCAATGCGATGGGCGTGGCCCAAGGCGCAAAGGGCGAAGCTGAAACTGCAATCAAAGGTCTTATGGATCGCTGGCTTGCGGATCGTGATTTCGTCACCCGTGACGAATTTGAAGCGGTGCGGTTGATGGCGCAAAAAGCGCGCGAAGAAAACATCGCTTTGAGCGCCCGTTTGGACGCTTTGGAAGCGGCTGCAAAATCTTCTACAAAATAAGCCGAACCCACGGACTTGGTTTAGAATTATCAGTATCAAGGGGGCGCATTGCGTCCCCTTTTTGCGTTGCGTTTTTTCTCATTGCCTAAATTGCGGGCTGATTATGAACGCTTTATATGAACCGTTTTGCACGGTTGGGCCGACGCCGTGAGACGATTTAGCGTCTAAGCGCCTGTGTTTTGCGCGCGTATTTTTTCCATTTTCCTCAAAGCCTTGTGGATAAGTTATGCCAAATGGCCCTTTGGGCGAATTTTCCCTGTGGGTAAGCACGAATGCTGGGGATAAGGGTAAAGTTTCTCTTTACAGGCGCAGTCTTTCGACACACCATATGTGGTATGGGGTGCGAGGTTTCCCGCCGCCCCTAGAGCAGGCACCAAGTCTTGGTGGTGGTGTTGGGGAACATCGCAAAGCCAAAGACGATAACAAAAGCGAGGCTGCACATGTCGCTGAACGAACAGTCCTTTACCGACGATCTTCATCCTATCGATCTGGTTGAAACCCTTGCGGTCACCCACGATTGGGAATTTGACCGCGTGACAGACGACCAGATCGCTATGGCCGTTGTTGGCCAGTGGCGGACTTATTCCATCACTTTGGCATGGTCCGATTACGACGAGACCCTGCGTTTGATCTGTACGTTCGAGATGGAGCCGCCAGAAGAGCGCCTGCCGCAGATCTATGAAGTGTTGAACCACGCCAATGACGAATGCTGGGCGGGCAATTTCACTTTTTGGCAGGACCAAAACTTGATGGTGTACCGCTATGGTTTGTTGCTGGATGGCGGTCAGGTCGCGGGGCCAAAACAGGTCGATCGCATGATCAACGCCGCCGTTGCCGCAGCCGAGCGTTTCTATCCAGCGTTTCAACTGGTCGCATGGGCTGAACGCACGCCCAAAAGTGCTATGGATGTGGCAATCCGCGAGGCCTACGGGCGCGCTTAAAACGATTGCCTAAACAATCTGGCAGATGCACGCGGGTTCGCGTTGCACTGCCGATCAGACAAGATAGACTGCCCCCTGATCCCCTCAGGGGGTTTTTTATTGACTTGGAATTGGAGTGCTTCATGGACGATCTGAAAACACGCGGCTTGGTTCTTTTGGGATGCGGCAAGATGGGATCTGCGATGCTCAAAGGTTGGCTGAAAGGCGGTCTGCCTGCCACGTCGGTGACTGTGCTTGATCCGCACCCATCTGATTGGCTGAAAAGCACAGGCGTGCATTTGAACGTTGATCTGCCCGCAAGCCCCGCCATCGTTTTGCTGGCTGTCAAACCGCAAATGATGGGCGATGCGTTGCCAAGCCTGCAAGCGCTGGGCAACAGCGATACAGTGTTTTTGTCTGTCGCCGCAGGCATCACGATTGCCACCTATGAAGACATGCTGGGGGCCAAAACGCCCATTATTCGTGCCATGCCCAACACGCCTGCCGCCGTTGGTCGTGGGATCACGGGGATCGTGGGCAATGCTGCAACCACCGCTGCGCAAGTCGATTTAGCGGATCAATTGTTGCAAGCTGTGGGTCAAGTGGTGCGCCTTGATGATGAGGCGCAAATTCGTGCTTTGACCGCTGTGTCTGGTTGTGGTCCGGCTTATGTCTTTCACCTGATTGAGGCCATGGCGGCTGCAGGCGAGGCGGCGGGCTTGCCTGCTGAAATGGCGTTGCAATTGGCAAAAGCCACCGTGGGCGGTGCTGGCGCATTGGCTGAGGACGCAGATGAATCTCCAACACAATTGCGCATCAATGTGACCTCACCCAATGGCGTTACGGCAGAAGCCTTGCGCGTGTTGATGAACAAAGACGACGGTTTCCCACCGCTGTTGGACCGCGCGATCAAAGCGGCTATGAAACGTGATGAGGAACTGGCGGGATGACTGAGGCGATCACCTTTGATGATTTTATGAAAGTTGATATCCGCGCAGGTGTGATCACCCGCGCGGAACCCTACCCAGAGGCGCGCAAGCCCGCGATCAAACTGTGGATCGATTTTGGTGATGAACTGGGCGAAAAGAAAACTTCAGCCCAGATCACTGCGCATTACACCCCTGAGACACTGATCGGCACGCAGGTTATGGCCGTGGTCAATTTTCCGCCCCGCCAAATCGGCAAATTTATGTCCGAAGTTTTGGTGCTGGGCGTGTCCGATGACACTGGCGGCGTGGTTTTGGCGCGCCCCGATCAATCTGTGCCACGCGGAGGACGATTGCATTGAAACTTTTGGTGACACAAACCCTGCCCGAGGCTGTTGAGACAGCGCTTAAAGACGTCTTTGAGACCACCTTTCGTGCCGGCGCCCCCATGACATCGGCTGAGGCAGCCGAGGCTTTGCAAAGCTATGACGCGATCCTGCCCACCTTGGGCGATCAATTCACCGCCAAGGCCTTCAAAGGCGATCTGCGCTGCAAGGTGCTGGCCAATTTTGGTGTGGGTTATAATCACATCGATGTTGAGGCGGCACAGGCCGCTGGCATTGCCGTCAGCAACACGCCCGGTGCTGTGACAGATGCCACCGCCGATATCGCCATGACGCTGATTTTGATGACAGCGCGGCGCGCATCAGAGGGCGAAGCGATGCTGCGCGCGGGCAAATGGACCGGATGGGCGCCAACGCAACTCTTGGGGATGCATATCACTGGCAAGACCTTGGGCGTGATCGGTATGGGTCGTATTGGCAAGGCCATCGCCAAGCGCTGTCATTTCGGCTTTGGCATGAATGTGGTCTGTTTCAACCGCTCCGAAGTGCAAGAATTCGAAGTGCCGTGCCATCAGCTTGATAGCATCGAAGAGGTGATGGAATTCGCCGATGTGGTGGTTCTGGCCCTGCCAGCCACGCCGCAGACGCGTCACATCATCGGGGCAGATCAGCTGGCTGAAATGCAATCTCATGCCATTCTCGTCAACATCGCGCGGGGCGATATTGTGGATGAGGCGGCTTTGATCGCGGCTTTGCAAACGGGGCAAATCGCAGGCGCAGGATTGGATGTTTACGAGTGTGAACCCGTGGTGCCGCAGGCTTTGATCGACTTGTCAAATTGTAGTCTTTTGCCGCATTTGGGCACCGCCGCGCTGGAAGTGCGCGCCTCGATGGGCTTTATGGCGTTCGAGAATCTGTCGGCCTTTGAGCAAGGCAAGCCTCTGCCAAACGCGATTTAATCGATTTTTGGCAATGGCGATAAAATTCTAGTCATTTTTTACGCTCTGGCTTTATGTGACGGCTGGGCATCCTAATCGGGCGTTTGATCGCCCATCTCTTCGCGCCAATGACGCCTGCACAGCGAGACATAGCGCTCGTTGCCGCCAATTTCGACCTGCGCACCAGATGTCAGCACCGTGCCGTCGTCGGTGGTGCGTACAACCATGGTGGCCTTTTTGCCGCAATGACAAATGGTGCGCACTTCACGCATCTCGTCGGCCAGCGCCAACAGCGCCGCTGATCCGGGAAACAAATTGCCCTGAAAATCGACCCGTAGACCATAGGCCATTACAGGTACGCCCAGATCATCCACCGCACGCGCCAACTGCCACACTTGGTCTTTGGTCAAGAACTGGGCTTCGTCGATGAATATGCATGCGATCGGCGATTTTGCCAAGCGGGCTTGGATTTTAGTGAAAATATCCTCATCAATGCCAAATGTATCAGCAGGCTCGCCTATGCCGATCCGCGAGGCGATACGCCCTTCGCCCGCGCGGTTGTCGAACTGCGCGGTGATCAAATAGGTGTCCATGCCGCGCTCGCGGTAATTGTGTGAGGCCTGCAACAGCAACGTAGATTTGCCGGCATTCATCGTGGAGTATTGAAAATAGAGTTTCGCCATAGATCACCGTTTGCCCAATGGCGTCGATTTGATCAAGTGCTCAGCCAGATTTTGTCCAAAAATTTGGACAGTACGGTGGGTGGAAGCTCTGCTACTGGTACTAAACATATGACCTCGCGCCGTCCTTGCGGACAATTGGGATGAGGGACGCAAAATCGACGCACTCGTTAAACACCTGTGGCGGGAACCACACAAAACTTCCACCCGAACGTATCTGCTTGGCAAAACAGGTGCCAAAACTCATAAACCCTTGCAACAGCAGGTAGACTATCTTTTGCCATGTGCTAATAAATTTAATAATGGGAAACGATGACAAGAATTCCCCCTAAGCTGGGGGTGATCGATGGTTTGAATTGGGGTTAATGATGAATGCTGCTGGCAACTATCTAAAGAAGCACGCAGAAGCGCTGGTCAAAGATGTAGGTCTAGAGGCCGCCTGTGCGTTGACAGGAAAATCGAAAGCAACACTTGGTCGGTATTATTCGACGTCTGACGAGCACGCGGACCGGTTTATGCCTGTGGACGCCGTGGCCCAGCTTGAGGCCGCGTCTAGCTATCCGCATGTGACATCGGCTTTGGCCGAGTTGCGCGGCATCACGATCTCTTATGATGTCACGAAAAAGAACACGCCTGAAAAAGAGGGCGGGGTGAATCACGACGTGATCGCTTTGTCGCAACGCTTTGCGATGTTGATGGGCGAATACACAGTCTCGATGGAAGACGGTATCATCACCATCAACGAGGCCAAACGCTTGCTGCGCGAGACGTTGGAACTGCAACAGGTTTTGATGTCTATGAAAATGCATTTGGAAGACGAAGCGACCTGATCGCATCTTTGCACAGCATTAGATACAAAAACGGCGTCTCAATTGAGGCGCCGTTTTCTTTTGTCTGAAAATGTCGCCCCACCCCTGAGACAGGGCCCCGTTTCAGGGAAAAGGGCGCAGCACTTTAAGCTGTAGCTTTGCGACGACGATTGCCGCCGCCAGAAGGCGCGCCACTTGGGCGTCCGCCACCGGATTTGAAACCACCGCCACCTGGGCCGCCACGACGTTGACCGCCGCCTGCGCCGCCGCCACCAGGGCCACCGCGACGATTGCCACCACCACCGCCACGTTTCGCGGCAGGCATCGCTTTGTCATCGGACCAAGAGGCCGGTGTCGCCACGGGAATAGAGATTTTCATCACTTTTTCGATGGCGCGAAATTCGCCAAGCTCTGCTGGTGAACAGAACGCCACAGCCTTGCCTTCGCGACCCGCACGCGCGGTGCGACCAATACGGTGTACATAGTTTTCAGGCACGTTTGGCAGCTCGTAGTTATACACGTAGCGCACCAGTGGAATATCGATCCCGCGGGCCGCAACATCTGTCGCAACCAAAACATCCAACTGACCATCGCGGGCCATCTTGAGCGTGCGCTCGCGCTGACCTTGGGATTTGTTGCCGTGGATCGAGCCAGATTTATAGCCTGCGGCTTCCAGCTGTTTCGACATCCGTTCTGCGCCATGTTTGGTGCGTGCAAACACAAGCGCCAATTCACCTTTGTGGGCGCTCAGGTGCTTTTTGAGCAACTCAGGTTTGTCGGATTGACCAACATAGTGCACTTCTTGGGTGATTTTATCCGCCGCTTTGCCCACAGGGGACACTTCGATGCGCACAGGAGACGTCAAATAGCTTTGCGCCATTTCGTTCATGTGTTTGTTCATTGTCGCAGAAAACAGCATCGTTTGACGCTCTTTGGCAAGCATTGGCACCAATTTGCGCAGCGCATGGATAAAGCCCATGTCGAGCATTTGGTCGGCCTCGTCCAATACCAAGAACGATGTCTCATCCAAACGGATAGCGCGACGATCGATCAAATCCATCAAACGACCCGGCGTGGCCACCAGCACGTCTGTGCCGCGCTCAAGGCGTTTGATCTGCGCATTGATAGACACACCACCAACCACGCGGTTGATTTTCAGGTGTGTGTCTTTCATGAACGGGAACAGGCTGTCTGCGATCTGGTTCACCAACTCGCGGGTCGGCGCCAAAATCAAAGCGCGTGTTGTTTTCGCGTTCGGCTTTGTGCCTGCACCCAAGAGCTGATCCATCAAGGGCAAACCAAAAGCAAGCGTTTTGCCTGTACCAGTTTGGGCCAAACCCATCACGTCGCGGCCGTTCATCACTTCTGGGATGGCACGGGCTTGGATCGGTGTCGGCTCTTTAAGGCCCATTTCGTTGAGAATAGTCAAAAGACGCGGCTTAAGGCCGAGCATTGTAAAATCAGTCATGTATCTCTTTCTGTGAGAAGAACCCACACGCAAAAAGAACGCCCCAATTGGAGCGTTTTATTAGGTCGCAGGAAAGGTCTCCGTCAATGCGCATCGCGCGCACCGCGTTATCCTGCCGGACCCCTTGCGTGACTGTGGGAACCATGGACGCGTTTGCGTCCGAAATCTTTACCTACGGCGCGGAGCATAGCTCAGAGCGGCTGCTCACGCGGCAGCATAGGATGTCGATGACTGCGCTATGCGCCTCAATGCGGCGTGAGTCAAGGATTTTCGCTGCGGGTGCAGTGTGGCGCAGGTGGGGGAGGCAGCGTATAATTTTTGTGAATTGCATTACGGTCTGCTTTGCAGGACTTTGCTGCCGCCCCCAGCCTTGCAGTCAACGTCCGCTTTTGCCCATGATCCGATATCGGGTGAGCTAAATTATGTTAAATATTAGGAGGCTGTTGAGGGCGGTTCCGCCTTGCTCGTATTCCACCATCCGTCAGTCCGGCTTTCACGGATGGTGTGGCCGCAATGCGCGCAATCAATCGGCTCTTGACAAGCGCCGCCGGGGACGCCCATTGCGTGCTCTGATACTGAAGACCAACAATCACACTTCGGGCATTGTTCCAAATCACTCATTCAACTGCACCTTTCTTCGAATTTTAAAAATATTGCGTCCAAAACTCAGTCTTTGGTTTGGCATGAGTGCAATCGTTTAGATACCGAGCCAACTCGATGAGCTGGATTTGGGTCTCATCTGAGCCTAGTTCATGGTTTCGCCACGCTTGCCAAACACGCTCGAGTAGACTTGGTAATACATGCGGCGGGTAAATACTATCATTACTCAGCATCTTAAAAATTGCTTTAACATCATCCCATTCTGGATCACAGCCTTCAATATTTGTTAACGTGGCCGCTGGAAATGCCCCATTTTTTTGCTTGAAAGTTAGCGTTTCACGCTCAAATTCCAACGAATATTTATCTGTGTGGCCCCATCTTGGGGAGTAAATCTCTATTTCAAAGTTCATCAATCCGTACCTTTCTTGGAAAAAGTTGAAAAAAAGATGCAACAGCACTAAATGTTCTAGACAGCATAAAAGCCCCTGTTTCTATCGTAAAATGGTGACTTTTATTGGAGTGTGTCAAGTTAACGACTGTTCACTTGACACACTGGGCCTTGCGCAAAGCCGACCTTTGCACAGCATGCAGCGTCGGTAACTTTGGGCTCTTTGCCGACTTTCGCTGCAACACCCCAACGAAAATGGGCACCCCGAAGGATGCCCATAAATTCATGTTATCAGCAACTGACTTAAGACAAAGCCTGCTCTTGCAAGCTTTCCACTTCGATTTCGCCTTCACCCCGTGATTTCATCGCCATGGCTGCTGCGTGCGCGCCGGCGGCTGTGGTGAAGTAGGGGATTTTATCGTAGAGGGCGACTTTGCGGATTTCGCGGCTGTCTTCAACGGCTTGTGTGCCCTCGGTGGTGTTTAAAACCAGCGCGATATCGTCGTTTTTAAGCATATCGACAATGTTCGGCCGCCCCTCGTAAACCTTGTTCACAATCGTGCTGGCGACACCTTTTTCGGTAAGGAAAGCCGCCGTGCCGCGTGTGGCGATGATTTCGAACCCAAGATCCACAAGCGTGGTGGCCGCTTCAATCGTGGCGTCGGTTTTGTCCATATCTTTGATCGACAAGAACACTTTGCCCTCGGTCGGCAGAACCGTGCCAGCGCCAAGTTGCGCTTTCAAGAACGCACGGGCGAAGGTTTTGTCCGATCCCATGACCTCGCCTGTTGAGCGCATTTCTGGGCCCAAGATGGTATCGACACCAGGGAAACGCGCAAACGGCAGAACCGCTTCTTTCACCGCGAAACGACCTGTTTTAGAGCTGTCGACCAGATCAAAGGTGTTGAGCTTTTCACCGGCCATAACGCGCGCGGCGATAGAGGCAATCGGCGAATTCACCGCTTTGGCGACGAAAGGCACGGTGCGCGAGGCGCGTGGATTGACTTCGATCAGATAGATCACATCGTCTTTCACCGCGAACTGGATGTTCATCAAGCCGACCACGTTCAAAGCCAAAGCCAAAGCGCGGGTTTGCACATGCAACTCGGCGATGATTTCTGCGGTCAGTGAATAAGGCGGCAAGGAACAGGCGGAGTCACCAGAGTGCACGCCCGCTTCCTCGATGTGCTGCATGATGCCCGCGACATGCACGTCGGTGCCGTCACAAATCGCATCGACATCGATCTCAACCGCGCCGGACAGGTAGCTGTCCAACAGCACAGGGCTGTCGCCAGAGACCACAACAGCGGACGAGATGTAGCGTTTAAGCTGCTCCATATCGCGCACGATTTCCATCGCACGACCACCCAAAACGTAAGAGGGGCGAATGACCAATGGGAAGCCGATAGAGGCGGCGATTTCAATGGCTTGTGCATCTGTGGACGCGATGCCGTTGTGCGGTTGTTTCAACCCGAGACGGTTCACGAGGTCTTGGAAGCGTTCGCGGTCTTCAGCCAAATCGATGGCGTCAGGCGAGGTGCCCAAAATCGGAATGCCTTCGGCTTCCAAAGCGTTGGCGAGCTTCAGCGGTGTTTGACCACCGAATTGCACGATCACGCCGTGCAATGTGCCGTTGTCTTGCTCAACGCGCAGGATTTCCATCACATGTTCGAACGTCAGCGGTTCAAAGTACAAGCGATCAGACGTATCGTAATCGGTGGACACGGTTTCGGGGTTACAGTTGATCATGATCGTCTCGTAACCCTGATCGGTCAGCGAGAAACAGGCGTGACAACAGCAGTAATCGAACTCGATGCCTTGGCCGATACGGTTCGGACCGCCGCCCAAGATCACGACTTTTTTGCGATCTGATGGACGCGCTTCACATTCCACGTCACCCATCATCGGCGCCTCGTAGGTGGAGTACATATAAGGTGTCTGCGCTTCAAATTCAGCCGCACAGGTGTCGATGCGTTTGAACACCGCGTTGACGCCCAAGTTGCGGCGCGCGCGGCGGATGTTGGCCTCGTCGCGACCTGTGAGCATTGCCAAACGTGCGTCTGTGAACCCGAGCATTTTCACGCGGCGCAGGCCGTCCTCAGAGACGGGCAAGCCTTCTTTGCGGATCACAGCTTCGGCATCAACGATTTCGCGGATGCGCTCGATGAACCAAGGATCATACGCGTTCGCCGCTTGGATTTCATCGTTCGTCAGACCGTAGCGGATGGCTTGGGCGATGACGCGCAGGCGATCTGGCGTGGCTTTGGACAGGGCTTTGATGACCGCCGATTTTTCTGGCGCGCCTTCGATTTCGATCTCGTCAAAGCCGCACAGGCCCGTTTCCATCGAGGCCAGCGCTTTTTGCATGGATTCGTGGAACGTGCGCCCGATGGCCATAACTTCGCCCACGGATTTCATCGCGGTGGACAGGTTTGGCTCTGAGCCAGCGAATTTTTCAAACGCAAAGCGTGGGATCTTGGTGACGACATAATCGATTGTTGGCTCGAAAGACGCAGGCGTCACTTTGGTGATGTCGTTGTCGAGCTCGTCCAATGTGTAGCCGACAGCAAGCTTCGCGGCGATTTTCGCAATTGGGAAACCGGTCGCTTTGGAGGCCAGCGCGGAAGAACGAGACACGCGTGGGTTCATCTCGATCACAACCATGCGGCCATCAGCTGGGTTCACAGACCACTGAACGTTTGATCCGCCAGTTTCAACGCCAATCTCGCGCAACACATTGATCGAATGGGTGCGCATCAATTGGTATTCTTTGTCGGTCAGCGTGAGGGCAGGGGCCACGGTGACAGAGTCGCCCGTGTGCACGCCCATCGGGTCGACGTTTTCGATGGAACAGACGATGATGGCGTTGTCGGCTGTGTCGCGGACCACTTCCATCTCGTATTCTTTCCAACCCAAAAGCGACTCATCCACAAGGATTTGCGCCATTGGGGACGCTTCCAATCCAGAGCGGCAGAAGTGTTCGTAATCGTCGCGGTTGTACGCCACGCCGCCGCCTGTGCCGCCGAGTGTGAACGCAGGGCGAATGATCGCCGGCAGGCCGATATCTTCAAGCGCCGCAAAGGCGTCTTGCATGCCGGCTGCGATGTTGAATTTGCCGTTTGGCAATTTAGGGGCTGCAACGATGGTTGCTTTGGGGTTCTCGATGCCAAGACGGTCCATGGCTTCGCGGAACAGTTTGCGATCTTCTGCCATTTCGATCGCTGCGCGCTTGGCGCCAATCAGTTCCACGTTGAATTTTTCCAAGATGCCCAAGTCGTCTAGCTCAAGCGCTGTGTTCAGACCCGTTTGTCCGCCCATGGTTGGCAGCAATGCGTCGGGGCGCTCTTTCTCGATGATCTTGGCGACAACTTCGGCTGTGATTGGCTCGATGTAGGTCGCGTCGGCAAGACCGGGGTCGGTCATGATGGTTGCAGGGTTGGAGTTCACCAAAATAACGCGGTAGCCCTCTTCGCGCAGCGCTTTACAAGCTTGTGCGCCGGAATAGTCAAATTCACAGGCTTGGCCGATAACAATCGGTCCCGCGCCAATGATCAAGATGGAGGAGATATCGGTTCTTTTAGGCATGGCAGACCCCAGTATTTTTTGCAGGCGCAATCCCTCCGCAAAAAGGCGGGGGAAGCAAATTGTCGTGAGTTATAGGCATGCGACGCCTATACGCAAGGGGCAGCGGCTGGCTTTTGGCACAAAGTTTGCGGATTCTTTTCAGCGCTATAGCGCCCGTTCTAGGAATGTTCAAAGGCAGGGCTCCTGTACCCTATATCATGTGTCGGTTTGGGCCGGATATAGTCTCAGCTTACCTGTGGTTTTGCGCTAATGATTCCCCGAGTAGACTTTAACAATTGACGGATTTATCCGGCTTAAACTGCGCAGGTCGCTCAAAACCCCCGAAACACCGCGCGATCCGCCCTGCAAGGCTTGACTTTCCGGCCCTATAACGGTGTATCAGCGCGACGACTAATATTAGTCCAAGACCTGAGGATTCCGAATTATGCACGCCTATCGTAGCCATACCTGCGCTGAACTGACCAAGGCCAATGTGGGCGACACCGTTCGTCTGTCTGGCTGGGTCCACCGTATCCGTGATCATGGCGGCATTTTGTTCGTCGATCTGCGCGATCATTACGGCATCACGCAGGTGCTTTGCGATCCTGACAGCCCTGTGTTCAAGGACATGGAAAAGGTACGCGCCGAATGGTGTATCCGCATCGATGGCACTGTCATGGCGCGCGATGAAAGCCTAGTGAACACCAAATTGCCAACCGGCGAAGTTGAAGTGTTCATCCGCGATCTGGAAATCTTGGGTGCCTCTGACGAGCTGCCATTGATGGTGTTCGGCGATCAAGAATACCCCGAAGAAACGCGTCTGAAGTACCGCTACCTTGATCTGCGTCGCGAGAAATTGCACGACAACATGATTATGCGCTCGAACGTGGTGAAAGACCTGCGCGAACGCATGTGGGCGCAGAACTTTAATGAGTTCCAAACGCCGATCATCACAGCTTCTTCTCCTGAAGGCGCGCGTGACTTTTTGGTGCCATCGCGTTTGCACCCCGGCAAATTCTACGCGCTGCCGCAAGCCCCACAGCAGTTCAAACAGCTGATCATGGTGTCTGGCTTTGACAAATACTTCCAAATCGCGCCGTGTTTCCGCGACGAAGATCCGCGCGCAGACCGCTCCCCCACCGACTTCTACCAGTTGGATGTGGAAATGAGCTACGTGACGCAGCAAGACATCTTTGACACTGTTGAACCCGTCATCGGCGGCATGTTCGAAAAGTTCGGCAAAGGTCGCAAGGTCAACAAAGACTGGCCACAGATTTCGTACAAAGACGCAGCGCTTTGGTACGGCTCAGACAAGCCTGACCTTCGTAACCCGATCAAAATGCAGGTCGTGTCCGAGCACTTTGCAGGATCAGGTTTTGCGATCTTCGCCAGCTTGCTGGAACAAGAAGGCACTGAGGTTCGCGCAATCCCAGCCCCCAAAGGCGGCTCACGCAAATTCTGTGACCGCATGAACAAATTCGCCCAACAAGAAGGCCTGCCTGGCATGGGCTACATCTTCTGGCGTGACCAAGGCGAAGGTCTTGAGGCGGCGGGTCCATTGGCGAAAAACATCGGACCAGAGCGCACAGAAGCCATCCGTCAGCAGCTTGGCCTTGGCCTTGGTGATGCGGCCTTCTTCTTGGGCGGCAAACCCAAAGCCTTCGAATCCGTTGCGGGCCGTGCGCGCAACGTGATCGGCGAAGAGCTGAAGCTCACAGACAAAGACAGCTTCCAATTCGCTTGGATCGTTGATTTCCCAATCTACGAGAAAGACGAAGAAACCGGCAAAATCGACTTTGAACACAACCCGTTTTCGATGCCACAAGGCGGCATGGACGCGCTTATGGGTGATCCGCTCAAAGTGCTCGGCTACCAATACGATCTGGCCTGTAACGGCTACGAATTGGTGTCTGGTGCAGTGCGCAACCACTCGCCTGAGATCATGTACAAAGCGTTCGAAATCGCAGGCTACGGCAAAGACGAAGTTGAAAAACGCTTCGGCGGCATGGTCAACGCCTTCCAATATGGCGCGCCACCCCACGGTGGTTGTGCGATGGGCATCGACCGCGCTGTGATGTTGCTCGCTGACGAGGCCAACATCCGCGAGGTTATCATGTTCCCGATGAACCAACGCGCCGAAGATCTGATGATGGGCGCGCCAAACGAGCCTATGAACGAACAGCTGCGCGAATTGCACCTGCGCGCGCTGCCTGCCGAAGACTAAGATCTCGGCACATCGACTTTAATCAGGCGCGGGGGCAACCTCGCGCCTTTTTTTATTGGAAAGCTTTGGGTAGTCTTTTGCAAAAGGGGGCCTCCATGCACAATGCGCAATCCATTATTGACACGCTTATCCATTATGTGGATCAAATCGAAAGCCTGCTGACCAAGATCGAACAGCGTCCCGATTGCGATGGGTTGCTGATGATGCGCGCCGCGCCCGATGTGTTTCCAGTTTGCCAACAGATGGCCATCGCAATTAATTTTGCCGCCCGCGCGGTTGCGCCCGTGACGGGACGTGCTTTGCCACATTTTCCAGATACGCCAACGCCACATGCGCTTCATAGTCTGACTGCAGATGTGCGCGAGCTGTTGCGGGATGTGACGCCATCAGACTTTATCGGCCAAACCGTCACGCACACCGCGGGCCACGCCGAATTGACCCAAAACAGCGACGATTTCATTCTGCGCTATGCCTTGCCCAATATGATCTTTCATTTCACCATGGCCTATGCGCCGCTGCGCGCCGCGGGACTGGATATCGGAAAATCTGATTTTGACGGGCAGCACAGCTATCCAGACGGTTTTTCTTTTGAGTGAGATGTCGTGCCATAGGCAATAAATCTCTCGCGAACAGCTGATCACAAAATCTTAAATCCCAAGGGTCAACTCTTGTGGTAATATTGGGGTATGCTTCATCACGCTGCCAAAAAGGTTGCCATTCACATGAGTTCTGCTTTTCCTAGAGCGCTTGCTCCCAAAGCCCTTGGTCCGATCCGCTTTGGCTATGGCCACGCGCCCAATGTCAATGTGCCTGCAACCGCGTCAAACATCTTTGCCTCTCTGTCCGTGCCTGAGTTCAATCCTGACGTCTATCGGCCGATGGCCTCTTATGAGACGGTTCTGGTCGAAATTGAGTCTGGAAAACTACGGTCAAAGGGTCAAAAGACAGGTGACGAAGACGCGCTGGAAAAGGGGATCGCGCTGCGCAGAACACAGCGCGCCAGTAATGTGAGTGACGCGGCGCGGGCTCTGGCTCGGATTGTTGACACCCCGTCGCCGTTGCGCAGTCGTTTGGAATGGCATTTTACCAATCATTTCTCACTGCGCCAACGCAACGGGCGTTGGGATGGAGCCATGCTTGGGTTTGTGGACGAGGCCATTCGGCCCCACATCATGGGATATTTCTCCGATATGCTGCGCGCCGTTGAAACCCATCCGGCCATGTTGATGTATCTCGATCAACATATTTCTATCGGCCCAAACTCTCGCGATGGCAAATCGCGCAAAAAAGGGCTGAATGAAAACTTGGCGCGTGAAATGCTAGAACTTCACACTGTCGGTACAGGGTACACGCAAACTGATGTGCGCCAATTGGCGCAGCTGTTGACGGGACAGATCATAAACGGGGCGCAGCGTTCTGATTTTAAACCCAATCGGGCCGAGCCCGGCGTCGCGACCGTGATGGGGCAGTCTTACGGCGGTGAGACCCCGCCAAGTTTCGCTGCGATCGAGGCCGTTTTATACGATCTTGCGAACCATCCTTTGACCGCCCGCCATGTGTCCTTGCGATTGGCGCAACATTTCGTGGCGGATGTGCCTGATCCTGATCTGGTCGACAGCATGGTGGATGCGTGGATGGCCTCAAACGGTTACTTGCCGCGTATTTACGAGGCCATGCTCGCGCATCCTGCCAGTTGGCGCGATTTTGGTGCCAAAGTGAAAACACCACTGGAATTTATCGCCTCAAGTTTTGTCGCCATCGGGGTGACGGGCGACGACGTGATGCAAGTAAAGCCCAATCAATACAAGAAACGCGTGCTGTCCCCTTTGCGATTTATGGGACAAATGTTTTTGTATCCTCCAAGCCCAGAAGGCTGGCCCGAAGATGCGGAAAGTTGGATTTCGCCACAACTGCTGTCCGAACGTGTGGCTTGGGCGATGAACGCGCCTTATTTGGATCGCATGGGCGGATTTCGCAGACCCAATATGTGGGCTGAAAAGGTTCTTGGCGAAGCCGCGCGTCCCGAGCTTTTAACAGCACTGACGCGAGCTTCTAATACGTCAGAAGGGGCTGGGCTGATGCTGGCCTCCCCAGATTTTCAACGTCGGTAAAGGCAAGGTGCTTATGATGACCAATATTTCGCGTCGAAATTTTGTACTTGGCACTGCTTGCTCTGTGGCAGCGCACCCTTTGATGTCGCGCGCCAGTTTTGCCTCGGTGCCCTCTGATAATCGCCTTGTGGTGATCATTTTACGCGGCGCAATGGACGGGCTTGATGTGGTGCGCCCTGTTGGCGCACCAGAATTTGAAAACTACCGCAAAGGCCTGCTTGAGGGCACGTTGCACACGGGCGGTTTTTTTGGATTTCACCCAAAGTTGGAACCGCTCATGCCGATGTGGGCAGACGGAGATCTATCGTTTATCCATGCCACATCAACACCTTATCGTGATGTTCGGTCTCATTTTGATGGGCAGGATATGCTGGAAACGGGTGGCGCAGATGGGATTGAAGGCGATGGTTGGCTCAACCGCGCGCTTGGGCAGATCCCTGGAGCGGCGCGCGAGACCGCCATTTCTGTTGGTCGGGAGCCATCGTTGATTTTAAGTGGCGACACACCGTCATTGTCTTGGGCGCCAAATGCAGATTTGGAAATGACGGGGCAAGCGCAGCAGCTGTTGGAATTGATTTATCACGATGATCCATTGTTTCGAAACGGATTGGAATTGGCCGAAATCTTGTCGCGAGATGAAGCCATGGGCGGGAACCGCGCTGGCAAACTGACGAAAAACATTCGTGGTACGCGCGAATTGGCCGAATACACAGCACTGCGATTGTTGGACGAAACACGAATTGCGAGTTTCTCTACCGCAGGATGGGACACCCATCGCAGTCAACGCAGTTCAATCAACAGGCCGCTGGAACAATTGGCGGATGTGTTGCTGACATTGAAGTCCGATTTGGGGTCAGTTTGGGATAAAACCACTGTGTTGGCGATGACTGAATTTGGCCGTACCGCGCGGGTCAACGGTGGGGGCGGAACAGATCACGGCACCGGTGGTGCGGCTGTTTTGGCAGGCGGAACTGTGCGCGGCGGACGTGTCTTTGGCACATGGCCAGGATTGGCTGAGGCCGATCTTTATAATGGTCGCGATTTGAAACCCACCAGTGATGTGCGCGCCCACGCGGGGTGGTTGTTGCACAGTCTGTTTGGTCTTGAGAAAAGCGTGATTGAAACCACAGTGTTTCCCAAATTGGATATGGGGCGCGCACCCGAATTGTTGTTGTAAGCTTGCGCTATACGACGCGTGCGTGATCGATACGGTCGTGAACTAGGCCTGCAATCCGTGCGATATCCGACCCAAAAGGCAGGCCTTGATTACGGTGGTCCGCCAATATTTTTGCTGCGTCTACTAATTCGGTGTCGCCCGCGGTGCGCGCGATTCCGGACAAGAATTGCGCGATATAATCCAACATGTCTTCGTCGCGGTTCAATGTCATCAAGTCTGAGATATGGATGAAATCGTCTTGCAGCGCGATGAGGTCAGGGGCGATCTCTTCGTCAGAGACCTTACGAATGCCGGTCAGCGTGGGGCGTGATCCTTTGGGCATGGCGCTGAGGATGATGTGTTGGAATTCAGCTAGGTTGGCAATGGGCTTGGCGATAAAACCATCGGCACCAGCCCCCCGCGCGAGGCTTTCGACACCGGTGTCGCCTGACATACCCAGCACGACATCGACGCGCGCACTTGCATGAGACAGCTCGTCAATCAGTTCCGCACCTGAGCCATCCGGCAGACCAAGATCAATGATCACCACATTGGGGCGAAACACCCGCAGATGTTTGCGCGCATGTGCCAAATTGTCCGCCCGTCTGATCCGTGCGCCAGAGCGCAGGCATAAAAGGCGCAGCGCCTCAGAGGCGAAACGGCTGTCTTCTACGATCAACACAGTTGTCCCAAGCAAAGGGCGTTCAGGGGTCGGCTTTTGAGGCGGCAATAGGCTTTCTAGGTCATCAGGCATGTCTAACAGCTCCACAGTGTTTGTGTCTGGTAGTTAAATCCATAAACGGTGAACGGAGCGTTAACCTTGCGGGGTGTCGTGACGGAAAGTCGCAATCACTTGCTATAGAGGCGCTAAAACTGCGTCGAAGCGCCGCTTGCAGGCAGGCATCAGCGCAGGTCATAACCGAATCTAAGAGTTTAGGAGAGGATAAGACATGATCGGACGTTTGAACCACGTGGCCATCGCCGTGCCAAATTTAAAAGCGGCGAGCGCGCAATACGCAGGCACTTTGGGCGCAAAAGTCGGCCCGCCCCAAGACGAGCCGGATCACGGCGTAACGGTCGTGTTCATCGAATTGCCCAACACAAAAATCGAATTGCTCTATCCTTTGGGTGACAATTCCCCGATTGCGAGCTATCTGGAAAAGAACCCAGCGGGCGGCATTCACCACATGTGCTACGAGGTGGAAGATATCGAGGCCGCGCGGGATAAATTGCTGGCAGACGGCGCGCGTGTTTTGGGCACGGGTGATCCGAAAATCGGTGCTCATGGCAAGCCTGTGCTGTTCTTGCATCCCAAGGACTTCAACGGCTGCCTGATTGAATTAGAGCAGGTCTGACCGGCTCAAAGATAGAGCAGATCTAGCCTGCTCGCAGATAAGGAAACGGCATTATGTCTATTGTCTCTGCTATCGTGCTTTATGCTGTGACGTGGTTCATGACCATGTTTGTAGCACTGCCCATTGGCCTGCGTACGCAAGGTGATGACGGAGTGATTGTTGAGGGCACGCACGCCGGCGCGCCCAACAATTACAACCCACGCCGCAAAGCAGTGATCGTCACGTTGGTGGCTTTCGTGATTTGGGGCATCATGGTTGGCGTGATCTATTCAGGGGTCTTTTCTTGGCATGATGTCGATTGGACCGCGCGCCTGCCTAAAGTTGGCGATACCTAAAGCGGGTTTTGCATGGGGGCGGCTAAGCGCGCGCCCTCAAGCCGCATGAACATATGCGTGAATGTGGCGGCCCCCAAAACGGGGATCAACAGGTTCACAATAGGGATCGACAAAGGCACCGCCATAAGAGCGCCTGCGATCCAAATTTTCGGCGCATGACGGGCGCGGGCGGCTTTTGCGCCCTCGCGCCCCAAACGCCGGATCGCGACCATTTGAAAATACTCACGCCCAAGCAAGAACCCGTTGAGGGCCCAGAAAATCAAAGGCGCTGCGACGTTAAGCAACACATACAGTACCAAGGCGATGAGATTGGCCACAATCATAAGGCCCAAAAATCCGATGGTGTCGCGCATCATATCGCCAAAGCTTTGGTGCGGGGCTGGGGGCAGGTGAGGATAGTGTTTGTCCTCGACCGCCTCAGCCACCTCTTCCAAAAAGATGCCGGTAAAGGCCGACGCCACAGGCACCATTAAAAACACTGACAGGCCTAGCATCACAAAAAACGACCCGATGGAGAGCACCAGCCCAAGGCCGATATCGCCCACAACTGGCAGGCTGATAGTGTCGGGCAAAAATAGCCCCAAAGTCCACACAAAAGCGATGTAAATGCCGATCAACAGCGCCACAGTCAGCCCGATACCTTTAAGTAGCACTGATTGAAACCGACTGTCGCCAAGCTGGCTGATGGCTTTGAAGAAGTCATCAAACATTACTCAGTCACCCAAGTTGTGATGGCGTCCAAATCAGGGCGTGGGCGTTCTGGTGGGGCGGTTTTTTCGGTTCCGATGTGGATGAAGCCTGCGATGACCTCGTGGTCTGCAAGGTCTAGCCCGCGCTTGCGAAATACTGGATCATGCGAGGCCCAGCCCGACAACCAGTTCGCGCCCCAGCCTGCCGCCAACGACGCATTCAGCAGCGCCAAACAGGCCGCCCCTGCGGAATAGACCTGTTCTATGTGAGGGACTTTTGGAGAGTCTTTCGGGGATGAAATCACCGCCACAGCCAAATCGGCATTGGCATATTGATTGATCGCCTTTTGGCGTTGATCGTCATCCAAATCGCGCCCCGCTGCCATGTCTGCAACCAAAATTGACAAGCGTGTCAGGGCAGGTTTTTCCAGCACGATAAAGCGCCAAGGTTCAAGCTTTCCGTGATCAGGCGTGCGCGCGGCCGCTTCCAGCAGCGGACCCAGCGCATCGCGGGTTGGCACAGGGCCAATCAGCGTTTTGGCAGGGCGAGACCGGCGTGAGAGCAAAAATTCAAGGGCAGCTGGATTTGGCGTCGGCATGTCATGGGCTTTCTTTTACGCGGCGTTATACGATATGTCGGTGTTTCGGGGCGGACAATCAACCACCTTTGTGAAAAAATGTAAAAGGTTATTACATGGGCGACGTGAGTTCCAACAATAAAGACACTCTACACGCCATATTGCGCGCCGATCTGATCGCGGCTTTAGACGGTGATCAATTGTCGGTGCGGGTGACGCCCAAGGCCTCGCGCAATGCTGTGATCGTGCAAGAGGGGCAAGTGCGGGTTTACGTGACCTGCGTGCCCGAAGACGGCAAGGCCACCAAAGAGGTGATCAAGCTTTTGGCCAAGGCGCTGGGGGTGTCAAAATCCAACGTCACCCTGCTGCGCGGCGCGATTTCGCGGGACAAACAGTTCACGATTTCAGGATTTTAAACACAGCCCTAAAAAACACAGCCTTAAACCTTGGCGGGCCCCAAAACATACGCGCCCTCTGGCAAATCCAAAGCCGCGCCCAAATCGCGCATCTGCGCCATCGACAGGGTGATTTTCTGGGTGCGTCCCGTGCGCGGATCATGTTGCTCGACGGTGATGCATTCCTCAAAGGCAGAGACGATAACGTCTTCTTGAAGCGGCGCTTCGCCATCATCCACCATCGTAATGACGGTCGCGTCAAATTCGTGTTCTATTGTAAACATAGGCTTTATGCTAACGGCGATGGGCAGATTTGCAAGTGCTTTGCTGGGGTTTAAAACTGCATTTTAAAGATCAATTTTCGCGCTGCATAACAGTCGCGCCGTTGCCACTGGTGTGATCTGTGGCATGCGGTTAAAATAAGCTGTAAATCTGCGCAGCTGTTTGACTTTTTTGCCCTGATCAAGGATATCGCCCGTGTTCAATCCCTTGCCTAAATCGCGGCTGCGCGTGTTTGTCAGTCTTTTGGCTGTCACAGGCTTGAGTGCTTGTGTGGATGTCAATGTGCCCAGCAGCACCTCTGCGCCAAGCACGCAGGTTCCAGACACGTCTTATGTGCAGCAGCCCGTAGCACGCGGCTTGCAATCGGGGCCTGTCACTGTGGAAAGCTTTGCCGCCATCGTGCGCCATGTGGAACCGATTGCGGAATCAGAATGTCGCGCACGCACCCAAGGGGCCAACTGCGATTTTAAAATCGTCGTGGACAGCGACCCGTCTGCGCCTGCGAACGCCTATCAATCCGTCGATAGCACAGGCCGTCCTGTACTGACCTTTTCCGTGGCTTTGCTGACAGATTTGCAAAACAATGATGAGTTGGCGTTTATTTTGGGCCATGAAGCGGCGCATCACATCCGAGGCCATTTGGATCGCAGTCAAGACAGCGCAATTCTTGGCGGCATTTTGGGTGGTGTTCTGGCCACTGCGATCGGCGCGGGTGCTTCTACGGTCGAGACGGTGCAAAACCTTGGGGCTACCGTCGGTGCGCGCCGCTTTTCCAAGTCTTATGAGCTTGAGGCCGACCAATTGGGCACCGTCATCGCCTACCGCGCAGGATATAATCCTATCCGTGGTGCGGCGTTTTTCACCCGTATTGCAGACCCCGGTGATCAATTCTTAGGCTCGCATCCGCCCAATGATCAACGCATCGAAACTGTCCGTCGTACCATGGCGACGCTCTAGCTGGTGGTGCTATAGTCCGGCGTGGTTGTGAAGAGCGCGGCGCTTTTGGGGGCAGGGCGCGGCACACCTCATTTGATCTCGATCAAAGACCTGCCTGCTAGGGTCCGGCAAAATCGTGGTGAGTTTTTGATGTTCACCACTTTGCCGTAAGGACCTGCTATGACCGATCTTCACAACACGCCCACAGTGTCTGACATTGATTTGCCCGTCGTGCCTCAACATGGCTCAGCCACTTTGATGCATGGCATGGGGGATCGTTTGGGGGTTGATGTCGATATGGCCGCGCGCAGTGGCATTATCGATGCGCCTGAGCTGACGCAGATGGTCACGCGTTGCGCAAAATGCACCCAGCATGATGCCTGCATTTTGTGGATGATCACGCATCAAGATAAGCAAGAACAGACCCCTGAGTATTGCTTGAACACCAATGAGCTTAACTACATCCGCGCGGTGAATAACGGCGCGCGTTGATCACTTTCGCCTCTGACTTTCGCGCCTGACATTTAGTCCCGCGCCATATATACGCGCTGCCATGCAAACCTTTGATGGCATCATATCGGATCGTGGATCGAAATACGCTGTTTCTGGCGGGGCTTGTGCCTCTGCCGATGAAGCTAAGGCTTTCCTGAAAAGCTTACGCAAAACCAAAAAATTCGCCAAGGCCACCCATAACACTTGGGGGCTTTTGGCAGGTGACATCCCGATCAAAAACGATGACGGCGAATCTGGCGCTGGCATGGTGATCTTGCGGATGCTGGAACGCGAAGGCCTGCGCGATCACATCATTGTTGTGACGCGCTGGTATGGCGGCAAGCACCTTGGTGGCGACCGCTTTCGTCATGTCCAAGACGCTGTGCGCCACTATCTGGACAATCGCATAGCTTAGGTCTCTCAGTCTAAACTGCGCTGCGTGCCTTTCGCCGAATATGCCAACGATAAATCATTGGCGCCAGCACCCGATCATACAGCCACTCACTGATAGGCAAGACCACCGGCCAGCCTGTTACGCGCGCCAACCACCTATATTTTGGCATCTGCGCCCAGAGCACGCGAAAGGCGGGAATGCCCGACACCAACTGGCCCTCGTGGGCCACGTAAAGCCTGCGCGCCGCCTGATCCGCTGTCAAATCCCACCGCTGCAAAGCGCAAGAATTCAGATCGTCAAAGCGAATTGGCAAGGCGTTTTTATCTGCGTATTGCGCGTAATGAGACATCTCGAAATTGCACACAGGGCAATCTGCGTTGAACAGCACGGTGGTCTGCTTTGCTGTCTGATCACCCGTCGTATCTGCGGCTGTTTGGTCTTTTGGGGCTTGCTCTGTCATACCCTCAACTTAGCGCGCTTCTGTAAAAGAACCATCTATTTCGCCGCGACATTTTCCACGGCGCCGCCAGCTTTCTGCCACGCGCCAAAGCCGCCTTCAATGTGGGCGATGTTATCAAACCCCATATCCTGCGCCGTTTTCGCCGCCAGCGCGGATCGCCACGCCGACGCGCAATAAAACACGATCTGTTTCGCCTGCGATAAAGCGGGTTTGTGATAGGGGCTGGTCGGATCAATCCAAAACTCAAGCATCCCCCGCGGACAATGAAACGCGCCGGTGATCTTGCCCTCCCGCTCCAACTCGCGCCTGTCGCGCAGATCGACAATTAGAGTATCTGGGTCGTCTACCAAATCGATAGCCAGCTCGGTCGGGATTGTGGTGATCTGGTCGTAGGCCTCACTCAGCAGGTCTTGGTAACTCTTGGTCATGCGGTGCTCCCCTTTGGGGCGAGCTTGGTCGATGGCGCATAGGTCCGTCAAGTGTTTCACCCGAGCGATGCTTGCATCGCTCAGCGCCTGACCCTCCCCGTCACACCAAAGGTGAGCAAGCACACAGGGGAGGGCGCTTTCAGCACCCACCCAGGGTCAGGTGCTGGGGCTTGTTTGTTCGTGGGCTGGGTTGCAGTTACGGACAATCCATTTAGGTTGGCCACATTCATTTGTTTTAGGAATTTGATATGGACGGATTGAAAGAAATTTACGACAGCATGACGTCTCGGTTGAAGAGCCACGTGTTTGGCTCAATCGCCGTCTCTTTCATTCTATGGAATTGGAAAGTGATTTACGTACTTTGCTTTTCCGAGATGCCGATTTTTTTCAGGTTCGCTTATTTTAACATGAATATGTCGAATGAGGACTTATATTACTGGCCAATCGGATTGGGCCTGATCTTAGGTTTGGGCGCACCTTGGGTGAATGCCGCAGCGCATTGGATTGTTAGTATTCCACTTAGTTACATCAAGTCACGGGATGAGCTTTCAGTTTTGATGAGAGAAGGATGGCTTGAGGATAAGAAGCTTGAGGTGGAGCGGAAGAAAACAGCGGTTCAAGATGAGAAGCTGAAAGCTGTAAATCTTGTGAAGAAACAACAAAGCGCGGAGAATTCACTGCGTGAACGGCAACGAGAATTAACCGATGCAGAGAAGAAACTAGATATGGTTCAAGGGCAAATTAATTCTCAAACACAAAAGCTTGAAGAACTGGAGCTACAGGTTGCGAAGGCCGAGATAAAAGACAAGGCGAGCGATGAGGCCGAAGGCTCGCCAAAGCTTTCCAAGATCGAAGAAACTATACTTGTTACCGCTTCTAGGCTAAATCAAGAGGTCTTTACTTTTGGGCCGGTCTCAAATTTACGCCAGTTTCAGAATGATTTAGGTGATGTCATCCCCGAAATAACATCAACGCGTGCTAAAGCAGAAGTTGATGACGCGCTTGTAAGGTTAAAAGCTCTCAAACTTGCCCAAAGTGGTAGGGACGGCAGCCACACCCTCACGAGCAAAGGGTACAAGCTGGCAGATGAACTTAAACAGTGAAGGCCTTTCTGGCTGGTAAATAACCCAGCGCTCCGACCCTGTCGGGTCTTACGCGCGTTGCCTCCGAAAAATGATCCCCCGGATCATTTTTTTGGCAGGCAACCCCACAAATCATACTCCCCAGCTTCATCAACCTCGACAGTCACCAAATCCCCAACATTCAAACCCTGAGTTCCCTCATCAATAAACAAGTTCCCATCGATCTCGGGCGCATCGGCTTTGGTGCGGCAGGTGGCGATGCCGTCCTCATCAATATCGTCCACGATCACTTGGCAAGTCTGACCGACTTTGGCCGCCAGTTTGGCCTCTGAAATCGCCTGCGAGGCTTCCATGAAGCGGTCCCAGCGTTCTTGTTTGACCTCTTCAGCGACGTGATCTGGCAAAGCGTTCGAGCGCGCGCCAGCGACGTTTTCATATTTGAAACACCCCACACGGTCCAGATTGGCCTCTTTCAGCCAGTCCAGCATATAGTCAAATTCCGCTTCCGTCTCGCCGGGGTAGCCGACGATAAAGGTGGACCGCAGCGTGATATCAGGACAGTCCGCGCGCCAAGCGGCAATCTCGTCCAGAACCTTGGCAGACGCCGCAGGGCGCGCCATGCGTTTGAGCACATCAGGGTGACCATGCTGGAACGGGATATCCAAATAGGGCAAGACAGCGTTGGTCGTGTCCGCCATCAGCGGGATCAGGTCGCGCACATGGGGATAGGGATAGACGTAATGCAAGCGCACCCACAGATCATCGGCCGAACCAAGCTGACCCAGCTCGCGCGTCAGATCGGTGATGTGGCTTTTGACGTCTCTGTCTTTCCAAGGATGCGTTGAATACCGACGATCAAGCCCGTAGGCCGAGGTGTCTTGCGAGATCACCAGCAATTCTTTGACGCCAGCCTCAACAAGCTTCTCGGCCTCGCGCAAAATCCCGTGCACAGGGCGCGACACCAATTTGCCGCGCATGTCAGGGATGATGCAGAATTTACAGGCGTGGTTGCAGCCTTCGGATATTTTCAAATAGCTGAAATGGCGCGGTGTCAAAGACACGCCACGCGCAGGCAGCAAATCGATAAACGGATCAGGCGCGGGCGGCACAGCCAGATGCACAGCGTCCAAAACCTGCTCGTATTGATGCGGACCAGTGACGGCCAAAACCTTGGGGTGAACGCCCGTGATGTATTCAGGTTCTGCGCCCAAACAGCCGGTCACAATGACCTTGCCGTTCTCTTGCAAGGCTTCGCCAATCGCTTCAAGGCTTTCGGCCTTAGCACTGTCCAAGAAGCCACAGGTGTTGACCACAACCGCATCCGCACCGACGTAATCGGGGGAAATGGCGTAACCTTCGGCGCGCAGCCGCGTCAAAATCCGCTCACTGTCGACCAGCGCCTTGGGACAGCCCAAAGACACCATGCCGATGGTCGGCTGGTCTTTGCGTTTTTTGGTAATCGCGGCGTCAACAAGAGGTTGCGGGGCGAGATCGGGGCGGAGGCTGGGTGGGTTCTGGCTCATATCCTCATGTAACCCGATTAAATGCAGCGCGAAACCCCTGTCATGCTTGGTTTTGCGCCTGTGAAGGTGATGAGGCGGCGTGTTATAAATAAAGGGGGCACGTGGCCCCCTTTGTGATCTATATGTGGTCCAGATTACTGCTTAAGACGCCATCCTGTTTTGAAAATCCAAGCCACGGCCGAGATGCATAAAAACAAAAAGATCGAAATCGCGGCCAAGGACACGGCGACAGGCACGTCTGAGACCTCGTAGAATGACCAGCGAAAGCCTGAGATCAGGTAAAGCACGGGGTTGAATTTGACCAAGACTTCCCAAAATCCGGGCAACATATCGGCTGTGTAAAACGCGCCGCCCAAGAACACCAAGGGTGTGACCACAAGCAGTGGGATGATCTGCAATTGTTCGAAATTGCTGGCCCAGATGCCGATGATAAAGCCCAAAAGTGAAAAGCTCACAGCGGTCAAAACCAAGAAGCCCAGCGCCCAAAACGGGTGGATGATGTGCAAATCGACAAAGAAGGTCGCGGTGGCCAAGATGACGAAAGCGATGATCATCGCCTTTGTGGCTGCTGCACCGACATAGCCGATCAGAATCTCGACAAAGGAAATCGGCGCTGTGAACAGCTCAAATATAGTCCCAGTGAATTTCGGGAAATAAATCCCGAACGAGGCGTTGGACAAGGATTGTTGCAACACGGTGAGCATCACCAGACCGGGCACGATGAAAGCGCCATAGCTGATGCCGCCGACCTCTTGAATGCGACTGCCGATGGCCGCGCCAAAGACCACGAAATACAATACCGTGGACATGACCGGCGACAAAATCGATTGGCTCAACGTGCGAAAAAACCGTTTCATTTCAGATATATAGATGGATTTAATGGCGAGCCAGTTCATGCTTTTTCCTCCACCAATGTTAAGAAGACGTCCTCAAGCGAACTTTGATGACTTTCCAAATCGCGCACGGAAATGCCCGCCGTCGCGAGATCAGAAATCAACCGCGTTATCCCTGTGCGTTCGGCGCGGGTGTCATAGGAATAGGTCAGCGTCATCTGGTCGTCGGATAGCGCAAGGTCGTAATCCGACAGCGACGCAGGGGTGTTCGCCAAAGGCTCTGCCAGCGACAGTTTCAACGTTTTCAGCCCAAAGCTTTGCATCAAGGTGGCAGTGTCTTCCACCAGCAGGATTTTCCCAGCATTGATCACACCGATGCGATCGGCCATTTCTTCGGCCTCCTCAATATAATGGGTGGTCAAAATGATGGTCACGCCCGCGTCACGCAGCTTGCGCACGACCTCCCACATGTCACGGCGCAGGGCCACGTCGACGCCCGCTGTCGGCTCGTCCAAGAACAACACTTTGGGTTCATGCGACAGGGCTTTGGCGATCATCACGCGGCGTTTCATACCGCCAGAGAGTTCCATGTTTTTGGCATCCTTTTTGTCCCACAAAGACAAGGACCGCAGGATGCCTTCAAGATAGGCGTCATCAGGTTTGTAGCCGAACAAGCCGCGGCTCATTTTCACCGAGTTCCACACGGTCTCGAAAATATCGAGCGCGATTTCTTGTGGGACCAGCCCGATTTGCGCGCGGGCCTTGCGCGGGTCGCGTTCGACATCGAAGCCACCAACGGTGACTGTGCCAGATGTGATTTTGACCATGCCACAAATCGCACCGATCAGCGTGGTTTTTCCTGCGCCATTGGGGCCAAGCAGGGCGATGATTTCGCCCTCAGCAATGTCCAAGTTCACCGAGTCGAGGGCAGGTGTGCCCGAGGCATAGGTCTTTGTCAGGTCTTTGATCGAGATAATGGGCGCCATGGGAGTTGGGCCTTTCAAACGTTTGAAATTGTTGTGTTGTGCGCAAAATAGGGGCGCAATCGGAATTAGGTAACCCCTTTGGCCGCACAGGTCAGGTGCGCTAGATGCACATAAAGGCGGTTTTGGGATATGTCTTGTGCGCAGGCGCAAGGCTGGCTGATGAGATTGGCCATGAAAAAAGCCGCCCATAAGAGCGGCCTTTAAACATTTTATACGGTGTGCAGTGCTTAGCGGCGGCGATCGCGACGTGATGACATCGGTTGGAAGGCCACGCCCACATGGGCTTCGCAATATGGCTTGCCGGTTTGCGATGGCAGGCCACAGAACCAAAATTCGTCTGTCGCGGGATCACCGATGGGCCATTTACAGGTCTTTTCAGTGAGCTCCATAACGGAAATCTTCTTGGCCTTTTTTTCGACCTCAGAGACTTTCGCCAAAGCTTCTGCCGGAATTTCATTGGCAGAGGGCTGAGGTGGCAAAGGCTGGCCCGCAGGAATAATTGCACGGCGCGCAGGCAGATTTGGTCTGGGCGCTGGGGCCGCTGGTTCTACAGGGGCGGCGGCGGCAGGTTTGGCTTTTGGTGCGGCAGTGCTTGCCTCGACCTTGGGCTTGGCGGCTGCCACTTTGGGTTTGGCCGCTGCCGGTTTTGCCGGCGACGTTGTGCCAGCACGATTGGACAGGCCAAGGCGATGCACTTTGCCGATCACGGCATTGCGGGTGACACCACCAAGTTCTTTGGCGATTTGCGAGGCAGATTGGCCCTCGCCCCACATTTTTTTCAACAGCTCGACGCGCTCATCGGTCCAGGACATGGTCGTTCCTTGTACTTCGCACGGCCAAATCAACCAAAGGCCGTGGGCTATGCATCATTCGTGTCGCGGGCGGGTTACCCGCGCAATTGGCCTGCATCTCTACACCCAGAGGGGCGGACGGGCAAGCGCAGTTACGCGAAAGCCAGCCTTGCGCCTTTGTGCAAAGGGCTTTTGCGCAGGAAACCCTTTTAGAAATCTTACTGCCTCTATTTTAAACACGCTGAGACAGGTTACAAGCGCATGCAGCGACTCAGCAGAGGAATAAACGATGACACAGGCAAATAATTCGACACAATCGGGTCTTGCGACGGGTCTGGACGCCGATCTTGGGATGGGGGTGCGCCGGTTTGGCCGCGTGAATTGGCTGGGCCTTTACACTTTGGCGCTGCGTGAGGTTGTGCGCTTTACCTCTGTTTGGACGCAGACCTTGCTGGCCCCCTTGATGATGGCGGGTTTATTTTTGGCGATTTTCACTTTGGCGATTGGCGCAAGCCGAGGCGATGTGATGGGTGTGCCGTTCATTCACTTTCTGGCGCCAGGCATTTTGACCATGACGGTGATTCAAAACGCTTTTACCAATACATCGTCGTCTTTGCTGGTGTCTAAAATCCAAGGCAATATCGTCGACACCTTGATGCCGCCTTTGTCGCCGCTCGAGTTGGTGCTGGGCTATATGGCGGGCGCTTTGGCGCGTGGGGTGTCCGTGGCTGTGATAATCTGGTTGGGTATGGCGGTGTCTGTTGGGCTTGGCTTGGCGCATCCTGTTTACGCGCTGGTGTTTGTCATGTTGGGTGCGCTTTTGTTGGGCGGTCTTGGCTTGATCGCGGGGATCGTGTCGCAAAAGTTTGACCAAATGGCCGCGATCACCAATTTCATCATCACGCCCTTAGCGTTTTTGTCGGGCACGTTTTATTCTGTCGAAGGCCTGCCTGCATGGTTTCGCACGCTTACCCACTTGAATCCTGTGTTCTATCTCATTGACGGTGTGCGCTATGGTATCATCGACCGCTCTGATACGTCGCCTGTTTTTGGTTTGCTGGTCGTTGGATCTGTGACGTTTGTGGTTTTGCTGATCTGTTGGGTGCTGTTCAAGCGCGGCACCAAGTTGAAGTCTTAACCGTATTTTCGCGGTCTAAAAAATGCGAGGCTGCGTGAAAATGTGTGGCCTCAACCCTATTCTTGCCAGATTTCCACTGCATACCGATCTTATTCATAGATGAGGACGCATGTTCGGCATGGCATTTTTAAGTATTTTGAACATCTCAAAGCGGGCTATTTTGCCCACTCTCATTGTGTGTGCGGGTCTGATCGGGTCGCAAAACACGCAAGCGGCGGACACCCAAGCCAAAGACCTAGACCGTCTGGACCGGCGTGCCGAATTGATCGGTTGGGAAGGCGTTGGGCGTTTGGACGTCTCAGGCATTGGCACCTGCAGCGGTGCCTTGATAGCGCCGGATTTGGTGCTCACCGCAGCGCATTGCGTGGTGTTTGAGAAAAGCAACAAAATCGTTGATCCGAAAAACGTCGTGTTCCGTGCAGGCCTGCGCAATGGAGCGTTTATTGCCGCCTCGCGGGGGCTGCAAGTGGCTGTGTCGCCCGACTATCGCAACGGCGCAAAAGTCACAGGCGCGATGGTACGCAAAGATGTTGCGCTGATCCAATTGGCCGATCCGATTGCGCGCTCTTTGGCGACACCTTTCGCGCTGCACAGCTCTGGCATTAAAAATGGTGAATTGGCCGTGGCGTCCTACGGGCAGGGTCGCAATGGCGCTTTGTCGGTGCAACGCGCTTGCAATGTGTTGGTCTATTCGAAAGGCCTGTTGGACTTTGATTGCGATATCACGTTTGGGTCGTCAGGCGCGCCTGTGTTCGCGCAAGAAGGGGGGCGCAAACGCATCGTATCGGTGGTGTCTGCCCTCTCGACCCGTGGCAACCGTAGCGTCGGTCACGGCATGTCTTTGCTCGACATCGTGCCCGCCTTGAAACGCCAGATCGCCAACGGTTCGTATAGCTCAGCCCCCAAACCCATGGTGACGCGGCGCATTTCTGTGGGCGGATCATCAGCGGGGGCGCGCACGGTGGGCAACTCGAAATTCCTCTCGGCCAATTGATGCGGGTGACGCTATATCCGGCATGATTTTGGGGGAAGGGTCACTTGGCCTTTCCCCTTAGATCGGCTTTGGGGTAACGCTATAAAAATGCGAACCACCGGAGTGCCCTATGACAGACCAAGCCACATCGCCTTTTCCCGCTGACTTTCCGCCCATCATACATCAGGCCTATGACTATTTTGATCAGGGAGTGGAGATGGCGAAAGGCTGGTTGTTCAGCCCCGCGGCTTGGTCGCAATTTGCGTTGCTTGTTGTGGCTTACGTTTTGGCGCGCTATTTGGCCGGAAAACTGACACCAAAGGTGAGCGTTTTTTTGACGCCAAAAGACGAGGGCGCCAAAGGAATCGTCAATGAGGTGCGCCGTTTTGCCGTGCTGTTCTTGCCACTTGGTCTGCCGCTTTTGGCTTATGTGCTCACTGGGCTTGGCGAAGGTGTCACGCGATCGATCTTTGGCTCTGGCGCTGTGATCGCCTTTGGCAAACGGGTGTTTTTGCTGTTGGCAGTGCGTGCTTTGGTGCACTCGATCCTCAAAGACCCTTTCCTCAAGCTTTTGGGAAAATACGCGTTGATGCCCATCGTTGTGCTCTACACTTTGGGCGTACTTGATCCGGTGATGGTGAAATTGTCGACGACCATCGTGGGCGCGGGCAATATTCAATTCTCATTGCTGTCCGTCATTCGCGGGCTTATCGCAGGGTCTATCCTGTTCTGGCTTGGGCGTTGGTCCACAGGGCAAAGTCGCAGCTATATCGTCGCCCAAGACAGCATGCGTCCTGCCACGCGTGAACTGGCGTCAAAAGCGGCCGAGGTCGCCATTTTCGGTCTGTCATTCTTGTTGCTGATGAACATCATGGGCATCAACCTGTCGACCTTGGCCGTGCTTGGCGGTGCCATTGGTGTGGGTATCGGTTTTGGTTTGCAGCGCATCGCCTCGAACTTTATCTCTGGCGTCATTTTGCTGATTGAGGGCCAAGCCACCGTGGGCGATTACGTTGAATTGGATGGCGGCGAAAAGGGCAAAATCGTCAAAATGACTGCCCGTGCTGCCATTCTTGAGACCTTTGATGGCCGCTGGATCGTGGTGCCCAACGAGGATTTTATTACCACCCGCGTGGTCAATTTCTCTGACAGCGGTTCTGCCAATCGCTTTGAAGTGGCCTTTTCCGTGTCCTATGACACCGATATCAACAAAGTGCCTGCTCTGATCGAAGCGGCTGTGTCCACCCATCCTGACATTCTTGATCTGCCATATCCTGCCGATTGCGAGCTGCGCGGCTTTGGCGATAGTGGCATCGATTTTGGGGTGGAATTCTGGGTCAACGGCTTGGATGACGGCGATAATAAATATTCGTCAGACGTGCTGTTCTTAATCTGGAATGCTCTCAAAGATAACAACATCGAAATCCCGTACCCACATCAAGTCGTCGAGTTCAAAAACGGCTTGCCGAGATAAGTCTGCCGCGCCGCCTAGACCTGCACGGTCACCGCATAGCCAAACGTAGCCTCACCACCCGCGGGCAGTGTGGTGCTGTTGGGGCGCTGATCAATTTGCGGTTCCGCACCAACATAAGGCGCTGTGCCGTGCCACGGTTCGATGCATAAAAACGGCGCCCCAAGGGGTCGCCAAAGCGCCAGATCGGGCAGGTTGGTGAATTCAAACGCAAGCGAGGGGCCATCAAGCGGACCGTATATCAACGATTGTGTGCCGTTTGGAAACACCAACGCATCCTCGGCAAACAGATCGTCACGCAGTTCCAAATCGCCCTCTGTGAAAGGACTTTCAACCACGTCCGCGCGCAGCAATCCACCATCGATTTTACGCATATCGGGGCTTGATTTGTCCGCCAGCGTCACATGATGCGCCTCTGAGCCTGTGTTGGGCAGGGGATAGGCAAAAGCGGGATGAAATCCAAACCCGAAAGGCATCGGACGGTCGCCTGTGTTGCGGACAACCGCTATAACATGCAAGGTCGCGCCTTCAATTTTATGGGTGATTTCCAGCTCAAAATCAAACGGATAGACTGCGCGGCTTTCATCGCTTTGGGTCAACAAATGCCGACACATCTGGTCGGTCTGTTCAACCAATTCAAACACCGACCGACGGGCAAAACCGTGCTGCTTCATCGGGCTGGTGTGATCGCCCACCGCGATGATGTCATCCGGCGCACGACCTACGATTGGAAACAAAACCGGGGCGCGTCCCGTCCAATGGGTCGCATCGCCAGACCAGAGCAGATCATCGTCAGATGCAGTGCGCAAATACTGCATTTCGGCCCCAAGGGGCGCGACAGATAAGGACAGCTGGTCGGTTTTCAACAGGCAATCAGAGGACATAAAGGGCGAGACCTTTTGTAGATGTTGGGAATGTTTCACCCCTTGCTTACCGCAGGTCCAATGGAGATCAAACCTGTATCAAACCGCCCAGTCCAAAAATGAACGCAGAGGGTGAATGTGCCGCTTTGCTGTGCAATACTAGTGTTTCAGTCAGGCTCATAGTCTCTATCCTCGTAATGCGCTTCGTGCGCACCGCACTTTAGACACATCATCCCACCTGCAGTTTCGACCTCTGTCCAACCGCAGGCCCAACCACAATTCCGGCAGAATTCGTCTACTGCGAACTCACCCCAGTGCCAGGGGCTTGCATACACTGGGATGGCATCGCGATCGAGACCAATGATTTCGAAAGGGTCGCCCTCCGTAGCAAGGAATGCGTCGTTGGAATATCGTCCGAAAAACCAACCTTGACTGAATAACGCCAGTCACCATCAGGATCTCGCTCAGCTAAAAAATATACAGCCACCCCAGTCATCCTCAAATACAAAAAATTATTGTCTCATATAGCGAATGAAAATGTGCGGTGGTCAAGGAGCTCATGCATCAGCGTCCGCAAAACAGACTTTAACCCAAATTCATGACGAGGCATCTCAAAAAACCTTTGACACAATGTCAACCTGTGCCTATCAGCAGCCTATGAACACAGCGCACACATACCTTCGCTCTATCCGACGAGGCCGATAAACCGGTTCGCGTTCGTTCATCCGTGCCGATTGCGGCACAATTCATGCGGAAAATTCCGCATACCCCATAAAAATCAATCTCCCATTGTTGACAGCCGTGTCTGCGCAGGTCACCCATTGATCTTTCTCAGGCGGCCAATACACCTTTAAAGGACCACGACCATGATTTCGTCCGTACTTCCGACCTACAACAGGGCTCCTCTTTCATTTGTCAAAGGGAGCGGCTCTTGGCTGATCGAGGCTGACGGACGACGCTTTTTGGACATGGGTGCTGGCATCGCGGTGAACACGCTGGGTCATGCCAATCCTGAATTGGCCGAAGTGCTTAAAGATCAAGCGGACACGCTGTGGCATGTCTCGAACCTGTATAAAATTCCCGCGCAGCAAAAACTGGCGGACAAGCTGGTCGATAGCACCTTTGCCGACACCTGTTTTTTCACCAATTCGGGCACCGAGACGGCGGAACTGGCGATCAAAATGGCGCGCAAATATTGGTTTGACAAAGGCCATCCTGAAAAGATCGAAATCATCAGTTTTCATGGCTGTTTTCATGGTCGGTCGACGGCGGCGATTGCTGCCTCTGAGGCCGAGAAGATGACCAAAGGGTTCGGCCCACTGATGCCCGGTTTTGTGCATCTGCCGTTCGGTGATCTGGACGCGCTGAAAACCGCGATCAATCCTAATACTGCGGCGATTTTGATTGAGCCTATTCAGGGCGAGGGCGGTATTCGCGCCTTGCCTGACGATATGCTCAAAGACATGCGCGCGCTGTGCTATGCGCAAAACGTACTGCTTGTGCTCGACGAAGTGCAATGCGGTGTGGCGCGCACAGGCAAACTGTTTGCCCATGAATGGGCGGGCATCACGCCAGACATTATGATGATCGCCAAAGGCATCGGCGGCGGCTTTCCTTTGGGCGCTGTTTTGGCCACCGAAGACGCCGCCAGCGGCATGATCGTGAGCACCCATGGGTCGACTTATGGCGGCAATCCTTTGGGATGCGCTGTGGGGTTGAAGGTCATGGAAATCGTGTCTGACCCTGCTTTTCTGGCCGAAGTGAACCGTAAGGCGGCTTTGCTAAATCAAAAACTTGAAGGCCTGATTGCAAGTCATCCCGACGTGTTCGAGAGCGTGCGCGGGCAGGGCCTTATGGTTGGTCTCAAATGCAAAATCGCACCCATCGATGTGGTCAACGCCGCTTATGCGCAAAATCTTTTGACCGTGCCTGCGGGCGACAATGTGCTGCGTATGCTGCCGCCGCTTAATATTTCCGACGAGGACATCGCCGAGGCCGTCAAACGCCTTGATGCGGCGGCCTCCTCCCTTTGATCCGCTGATAGAAACGAACATCCTATGAAACATTTTTTAGACATCCACACGACTGATCCTGCGGCCCTGCGCCAGATCATTGATACCGCGCGGGCCACCAAAGAGGCGCGCGCAGGTCTGCCCAAAGCGGCGCTTGATGCGGATCTGCCGCTCAAAGACAAAATGGTCGCGTTGATTTTCGAGAAACCATCCACCCGCACACGCGTGTCCTTCGATGTTGGTGTGCGCCAAATGGGCGGGCAAACCATGGTCTTGTCTGGCACTGATATGCAGCTGGGGCACGGCGAAAGCATAGCCGACACAGCCCGCGTTTTGTCGCGCTACGTCGATATGATCATGATCCGTACCTTTGATGAAAGCACTCTTTTAGAGATGGCCGAATACGCGACAGTGCCAGTGATCAACGGTCTGACCAATCGCACCCATCCTTGTCAGATTATGGCGGATATTTTGACCTTTGAAGAACACTGCGGGTCTATCAAGGGCAAAAAAGTGGTCTGGTGTGGCGATGGCAACAACGTGGCCGCGTCCTTTATTCATGCCGCTGGCCAGTTCGGGTTTGATTTCACTTTTGCGGGGCCAGAACAGCTGGATCCAGAAAAAGGGTTCATGGCCGATGCGCGCAAAAAAGGCGTTAAGGTCGAGGTCGAGCGCAACGCGGAAAAAGCAGTGCAGGGCGCTGATTTGGTGGTCACTGACACGTGGTTGTCCATGCACGACAGTCAATCCGCGCGCGAGCGGCGTCATGCGATGCTGCGCCCTTACCGTGTGGATCGCAAGCTGATGTCGATGGCCAATCCGGACGCTGTGTTCATGCATTGCCTGCCCGCGCATCGCGGCGAAGAGGTGACGAACAACGTGATGGATGGTCCGCAATCTGTGATCTTTGACGAGGCAGAAAACCGTCTGCACGCACAAAAAGCCGTCATGGGCTGGTGCGTGTCGTAACACTGCGCCGATCAGAATACCTTACGAAAAAGGCGCTCCAAATCAGTGGAGCGCCTTTTTTAATATCGATTGGCCGGTGCTTTTCAGGCTGGCGCCTTAGTGGAACAGGCTCGACAGCATTAAGAACACCAACCCCGACAGCAAAGCCGCCGCGGGCACAGTGATCACCCAAGCCGCGATGATGGTCATGAAATGTGAGCGACGCACAAGCTTGCGACGACGGCGTTCTTCCACCGCGATGCGTTGCTCAATGGGGCGCTTGGCGTTTGACGCACGTTTGCGACGCTCCAAATGCCATTCGCGGAAAAATCCAACCCCAAAAACACCACCCACGGCGATATGCGTGGACGACACAGGCAGACCCAACCAACTTGCGATAATCACGGTGATCGCCGCCGATAGCGCCACACAGTAAGCGCGCATCGGGTTCAATTTGGTGATTTGACTGCCCACCATTTTGATCAGCTTCGGCCCAAATAACAGCAGTCCGAATGAAATCCCGAAAGCGCCGATGATCATCACCCATTGTGGAATGTTCACCTTGCCCGCGAATTCGCCGAACTCATTGGCGTGCACGATCGCCGCCAGCGGGCCCACCGCATTGGCCACATCATTGGCCCCATGGGCAAAGGACAACAGAGCAGCAGATATCACCAAAGGCAGACCAAACAAAACCTTCAGCGACTTGTTGCGGTTCTCAAGGCCTTCAGATTGGCGACGGATCAAAGGCGCGGACACGATATACGACACAGCCCCCACGCCGACCCCGATCAACAGCGCTGTTGGGATGTCGATGGATACAAGTCGTTTGAGACCTTTGACTGCCAAATAGGCGGCAAATGCCCCCATCATAATGCCAACAAGAATGGGCACCCATTTGCGTGCGGCGGCGATTTTGTCGTCTTGATAGATGATCTTGGCTTTGATCAGCGCCAAAAAGCCCGCCGCGACCAAGCCGCCAAGCAACGGGGATATGACCCAAGAGGCCGCGATCTGGCTCATGGAGACCCAGTTCACTGCGCCAAATCCGGCCGCTGCGATTCCTGCGCCCATAACGCCACCCACAACCGAATGCGTGGTCGATACTGGCGCGCCGACCCAAGTGGCCAAGTTTACCCACAGCGCAGATGACAACAAAGCCGCCATCATCGCCCAGATAAAGATGCGCGTATCGGCCATCGATGCAGGGTCAATGATGCCTTTGGAAATGGTCGACACAACATCGCCGCCCGCCAAAAGCGCGCCCGCACTTTCGCACAGGGCCGCGATGACAATCGCGCCGCCCATGGTCAGCGCTTTCGCACCCACCGCTGGCCCCATATTGTTGGCCACGTCATTCGCGCCGATGTTGATCGCCATATAGGCGCCCAACGCGGCGGCTGCGATGATGATCATCGATCCGGGTTGGCTGCCAAAAATCAAACCGGCGATCAGACCTGCGATAATGATAAATGCTAAAGCCACACCAAGCCCCACCATGGGGCGGGCGACATAGGTTTGGGCGTATTCAAATTGGCTGATGCGGTTTAGATCTTTGTCCAGTGTCTTCCACTGATTGCCGTTTGGCGCGCTCATGGGTCACCCTTCAAATTTTACAAAACTGTTACGTTCCGAGCAGCGCTAAAGGTCCTAAGTCTTTGTATCAAGCTTTTTGGACTCTAAACGCGAGAATCCTTGGGTTTTTAACTGATTTTACAATTAGGGGCTGAGTTTTTCGTTGTGCAAGCGCGGGAAAACACTGCGCTTGCCACTATGTTGTGTGCTGTCGGTCCTAGGCCTCAGATAGCGGATCTAAAAAGCGCGTAAAATCGCTTTCAGGCCAGGTTCTTCCACAAGCTCTGCTGCTACTTTTGGGGCCATCCAGCCACGGGTCCGCTCATCCACTTCTGGATAGTTGTCCGCCAGCTTTTTCACTTCGATAGAATAGACATTCGCTTCAACGGGAGCTGACGCACCATTGTTCAAAATTTTGTCGTAATGAAACTGACCCACAGATTTTTTGTGGATTTTGAGGGGCTTCACGCCTGCCTCTTCCCATGCTTCTTGGGCGGCTGTGCTTGCGCCATCCAATCCGTTGATCGGCCAACCTTTGGGCAAAATCCAACGTCCGCGCTCACGCGATGTGATCAACAAGACCTCTTTGCCGCGTTTGCTTGTGCGATAGCAAAGTGCTGCTGATTGAATCCTATTGGGGCGTTTAATCATCGGGTCTATCACACCCGACCAAGCCGTTCTAAACAATGAAATCATGAACTAAAATTATGCCTATTTTATAATTATAATCTTAACCATAACGACTTTTCCCCAAAGAATCAACAATCTGCGATTTCCCAAAGCCTTGTTGCCCGATTTTGTGGCGTGCAGTGCCTGATTTTGTGGCATACTTTGGTACACAATTTGCTGAACTTGGGCAGAGCGGGCATGGCAATTCCCTATGTCATACGCTAACATATTAAGCATGACAAAATGCAAGCGACGCACGATTGAGCTGTCGCCGACACAATATGAAAGTGAATGACATATGGCACAAGCGCGCATCGGCCTGATCGGCCTTGGCGTTATGGGCGCAAACCTTGCGCTCAATATTGCTGAAAATGGGTTTCCTGTTGCAGTTTACAATCGCACGGGCTCGGTGACGGACGGTTACATCGCCTCCGCTGGCGATCTCGCAAAAAACTTGGTGCCGACGAAAACACTTGAAGATCTCGTGGCCTCGCTGACCAAACCCCGCGCCATTATCATCATGGTGCAAGCGGGTGGTGCTGTGGATTCCGTCATCGAAGGTCTGACGCCGCTGCTCGACAAAGGTGACATGATCATCGACGCGGGCAATGCCAACTTCCACGACACCCGCCGCCGCGATGCAGCCCTGTCTACCAGCGGTCTGAATTTCATCGGCATGGGTGTGTCGGGCGGTGAAGAGGGCGCGCGTCACGGTCCATCTATCATGGTTGGCGGCGACAAGACCTCCTTTGAGGTCATTCGCGACATCTTGGAAGCGATCTCTGCCAAGCACGACGGCGCGCCTTGTGCCGATCACTTTGGTCCAGATGGCGCAGGCCATTTCGTTAAAACTGTGCACAACGGTATTGAGTACGCCGACATGCAAATGATCGCCGAAGTTTACGGCCTCTTGCGCGATGGCGCAGGCCGCTCTGCTGCCGATATCGGCAAGTTGTTCGAGACTTGGGATCAAGGTCAGTTGAAGTCTTATCTCGTCGAAATCTCCGGCAAAGTGCTGCAGACAATTGACGAAAAATCCGGTCAGCCGATCGTTGACATCATCGTCGATAAAGCCGGCCAAAAAGGCACAGGCCGCTGGACAGCCATCGAAGCCTTATCTTTGGGTCAGTCCCCTTCCACGATTGAGGCTGCTGTTGCGGCGCGCTCTTGGTCTGCGGTCAAAGACACGCGTATCGCGGGCGAAAAACTCTTCGCCGATCTTGAAATGGATACGGCTGCGGCCCCTACCATTTCAGACGATGATCTGGAAAAAGCCCTTTTGGCGGCTAAAATTATCGCTTATGACCAAGGGCTTAACCTCTTGTCTGCAGCCTCTGATGAATACGACTGGGATCTGGATCTTGCCAGCTGTGCTGAAGTTTGGCGCGAAGGCTGCATCATTCGCTCTTCTATGCTAGACGAAATGGCCTCTGCCGTGCGCGAAGGTCTGCCCCATGGCAACTTGATTTTTGCACCGCGCTTTGCGCAGCGTATCGTTGATGGCGCCTCCGCTTTGCGTCATGTCGTGGCCTCGGCCGCGTTGCAAGGCCTGCCTGTGCCTGCCTTTGCTGCCGCACTCGCGTACTTTGACACCATGCGCCAAGGCCGTGGCACCACCGATTTGGTACAAGGCCAACGCGATTTCTTTGGCGCGCATGGTTTCGTCCGTGTGGACACTGGCGAAGAAAATCAGCACGGCCCATGGGCCTCAGACATCGCGCATTCCTAAGCGTATCAGTCTTATAAACGATCAAAAGCGCGGGGCTCGTCCCGCGCTTTTTTCATGTCTGATTTCTCAAGGACCTACTGATACTCAAAAGAGGTCAACTGCTTAGGTTTAAAGCATATTCTGTCTAAGACTGCCCGCCGCATTCCCATCCAGACCCCCTGATTTACGTTAACCTTAACCAGATTAACCTTAACGTTGGTTAAGGTTAATGCTCTGTCATAAAACGCAGTATAGGTCTTAATGCGCTGTCACATTTGTACGCGCTCGCCTGTCATAGTCTTTACTAAACCCTTACTTAACGCACCTTGCGTCACGTTCCGCGGCGTTTGGCGCGCAGGGTCGGGTCAGCAACTGTCGGGTCTTCTGGCCAAGGGTGACGCGGATATTGTCCACGCATGTCTTTGCGCACATCCGCGTAAGAGGTTTTCCAAAAATTCGGGATGTCCATCGTCACCTGCATTGGGCGATGCGCGGGCGAGGTTAAAACCACTTTCAACGGCACATGACGCGGCCCCACAGTTGGGTGGCGCGTGGTGCCAAACATCTCTTGAATACGCGCGGTGATTTCGGGGTGCTCGCCTGAATAGTCAATGGGCAGCTTGCGCCCCATGGGGCTGGTAAAAGACCCAGGGACTTCGGTGTCGAGGCGGTTCATTTGTGACCAATCCAGCATTGCGCGCAGGGCCTCGGTGGTGTCAAACCCGCGCAAAGCCCCTTCGGTTTTGGCGCCTTTAAGATGCGGCAAAAGCCAGTCTTCCAATGTGTTCAAAAGCGTCTCGTCGGACATGTCTGGATAGTCATCGCCCATCAGCGCCACACGGGCCGCAAAGCGCCGCGCCGCTGCCGTCCACGGTACGCCCATTTGGCGGATGCCGTCCAAAGCCCCAAGGGCGATCGCCGCACTTGGCGCATCTTTCCAAGGGCGATCATCCAAAATAAGCGCGCCAAACATTTCACGCTGACGCGCCACCACACGGCCCGCGCGTTTGTCCCAATGGCACAAATCGTGCCACGCGATTTGATCACTAAAAAGCCCGCGCAATTCGCTGTCACCCAGCGCCACAGCCTGTCTGATTTTGGCCTCTCGCGGGGCGCCGTCCGTATCGGTGATCACAATCAAACGCGTGGCGGCCATTGCATCGCCATCATCCATCACAGCACCCTTGCCACCAGACATGATATAGCGCGCTTGGTCGCCTTTGCGGCGCAATCCGATGCGGTCGGGATAGGCCAAAGCAGCCATTTCGCCCAAAGACATATCGGGGCCAGTGGGCAAGCCGTCGCGCAGGCGTTTGGCCTCGGTTTTGATCCGCTCAATTGCACCACGGTCCGCACGGGCGTCGCGATTTGATAGGGCAGAGAGCCTTAAGGCTAAATCCGCGCCTACCCCTCGCAGAGGGTCGCGTTCGTTCAATATTGCCGCCAGATTTGCAGCGCCTCTTCCCGATTTTTGCAGCATATGTGCAAGTCTCGGGTGCAGCGGCATGGCGGCGATTTTGCGACCGTGCGCGGTGATACGGTGCGCGGCATCAAGCGCGTCCAACCCGTGCAGCAAAGCGCGGGCCTCGGCCAATTGGCCGTGCGGCGGTGGGGTTAAAAACGCGAGTTCGGTTTCAGATGCGCCCCAAAGAGCCAGTTCCAAGGCCAAGCCGCTCAGGTCAGCGGCCTCGATTTCGGCGGGGGCAAACATCGGCATCGCGCCGTCTTCGCCGCGGGTCCATAGGCGGTAACAGATGCCGGTTGAAACGCGGCCCGCACGGCCTTTGCGCTGCTCGGCTTCGGCTTTTGAGGCGCGTTCGGTTACAAGGCGCGACATGCCAGAGCTTGGGTCAAATCGCGCGCGGCGCGACCGTCCGCCATCGACCACGATGCGCACATCTTCGATGGTCAAAGAGGTCTCAGCGATGGAGGTGGCCAGCACGATTTTACGGCCTGTTTTGCACGGCGCGATGGCAGCACGCTGCGCCTCAAACTTCATGGCCCCAAACAGGGGTCTGATGGCGCAGTCTTTCGGGACGCGGCCTGTAAGATGCTGTTCAACGCGGCGGATTTCGCCCTCACCAGGTAGAAACACCAAAGCGGATCCGTCTTGCGTGCTGACAGCTTGGATCACCAGATCGGCGATGGCTGCCTCGAAACGCGTGGTTTTGGGCACGGGTTTGTCGAGCCAGCGGGTCTCGACCGGAAAGGCGCGGCCCTCAGAGGTTACAATCGGTGCGCCGCCCAAAAGGTCGGCAACAGGCCCTGCATCCAAAGTGGCGGACATGACGACCAAGGCCAGATCGTCGCGCAAGGCCCCGCGCACCTCGACGATTAAGGCAAGGCCCAGATCGGCGTTCAAAGACCGTTCATGAAATTCATCGAAAATCACAGCGCCGATGCCTGTGAGTTCGGGATCCGATTGTAGCATTCGTGTAAGAATGCCCTCAGTTACGACTTCAATTCGGGTATTTTTGTTCGTTTTGTTCTCTCCGCGCATGCGGTAACCAACAGTCTGCCCCACAGGTTCGCCCAAGGTATCTGCCATACGTTCAGCGGCTGAGCGTGCAGCCAAGCGGCGTGGTTCCAGCATGATGATTTTGCCAGAAATAATTGGCAACAAAGCCAGCGGCACGCGTGTGGTTTTACCGGCACCGGGCGGGGCCATCAGCACAGCTTGGCCATGGGTTTGCACAGCGCTTACAAGCTCGGGCAAAACAGTATCAATGGGTAGGATCGTTTGGGTCATGGCTCTTTATGCGGGATTGGTTTGCGAAGGGAAAGAGGCCAACTGGCGCTTGAGTTTTGCGGGCTTTACCAAATGCCGCAGGCGGGCAATGCTGTCTGGACAGCGGACTGCCATGCAGGGCACACTCGGCAAAATTGCGTAGGAGATGCTGGACTTCGGTATGGATATTCAAGAACTAGCGGCAAATCTTTTGGCGGGCGACAGACGATCTTTGGCGCGGGCGATCACTTTGGTGGAAAGTGGCCGCGACGATCACCGTGTGCAGGCGCTTGAGCTGATGGAATTGGTGCAAAAGTCCAAACGCGAGGCTTTGCGCATTGGGCTGTCCGGCACGCCCGGTGTGGGGAAATCGACGTTCATCGAGAGCTTTGGCATGATGCTGGTCGGCCGCGGGCTGAAGGTCGCTGTTTTGGCGGTTGATCCGTCGTCTGCGCGCACTGGCGGGTCCATTTTGGGCGATAAAACCCGTATGGAGCTGCTGACGCGGGAGAGAAATGCCTTTATCCGGCCCTCGCCGTCGCAAACGGAATTGGGCGGTGTGGCGCGGCGCACGCGTGAGGCGACGCTTTTGTGCGAGGCGGCGGGCTATGATGTGGTGCTGATTGAAACGGTGGGCGTGGGGCAATCGGAAACAGTTGTGGCGCAAATGTCTGATCTGTTTTTGCTGCTGCTGGCGCCTGCGGGCGGGGATGAGTTGCAGGGTGTCAAACGCGGCATCATGGAGATGGCCGATTTGATTTTGGTCAACAAAGCCGATGGCGATTTGAAGGCGGCCGCACAGCGCACCCGCGCCGATTATGCGGGCGCTTTGCATTTGCTGCGCCGCCGCCCACAAGACCCCGATGGGTTTCCCAAGGCCGCGACTGTGTCTGCGATTGAGGACGCGGGTTTGGCTGAGGCTTGGGATGATATGCAGGCCCTCGTGGAGTGGCGTAAAACGCAAGGCTATTACGCCCAGACCCGCGCAGATCAAGCGCAATATTGGTTTGTGCAAGACATTCGCAATGGGCTTTTGGGGCAACTGGACCGCGAGCCTTTGAAATCAGCGATCAAAGGTTATGCAGCGCAAGTGTCCGAAGGCGAAATTTCTGCCAGTTTTGCAGCGCAAACGGTGTTGGATGCGTTGAAAGGTTTGCCTTGAAAGGGATGGCTGCCTTAGCGTATCCTTGTTATGTTTTGTTCGCAGAAAATAGATGGCATGGCCGTGCGGCAATGTGGGTATTGGGTTGTATTTTGAGATTGGGAAGAATTTATGTCTGTTAAAGTTATTGCACTGGTTACGATTAACGACGATCAACCGATGGCGTTGGCAACCTACCTTGCGGCAACAGGACCATTACTTGAAGCTGTGGGTGCCAAAATTATTCAACGTTTTTCAGTACAAGAGGTGGTCGTGGGGCGCAAGCCTGCGCAATCTGTGATGATTGTCGAATACCCCAATCGGCAAGCCGTGGACGCGGTGTTTGGCAGTCAGATTTACCAAGATATTGTGCCCATTCGCGACACAGCCTTTTCGACATATAATGTGTCAGTGGCCTCGATGGAGACAGATGTCGCGTAAAACATCTGTCAGGCGTTGAGGTCTTGGGGCAAAAAATGGCCTCTATGTCTTGCCTCAACGCCCTTCAAAACAAGCTTTAGTTGATCACAGCACGGCACAGTACAGTGTTGTCTGTTTCCAAATCCGTCCCCCAAATCAACTGCGCGGCCGCGTCCCATGTCACCTCTTCATAGCCGTCTTTGGGGCGTACAGCGCTTTCGGACCATTCCGTTGCCGCTTGCCAGTCCGAGGCGTCAAAATCTGCAGTGTCCCAACCTGTTGGTGTGTCTGTGGTCTCAAACCCGCAAGCGCCTGATCCGGCCACGGGATTGTCCTCGGAGGCGCAGGACTTTTGCAGGGGCGCCATATGGGTGACCAAGCATGACCAGCTGGCGTCGCTCACAGATACGATGTCACCGCCCGCGTCTTTGATCTGGAAAATGATGCCGCCGTCGCCCATCTGCTGACGGCCTGTGCCGATGTATTCTAGGCCTGTGTCGTTTTCTTTGAAATCCTTGGCCGTGACGCCGATCACGAAGGGGCGCGTGGCCTCAAACGTAAACTGTTCGGCGTTGAACGAGCGCTCCGTGGTGATAGGGACCGAATCTTCGGCCACTTGGGTGCCATTGACGGACATGGAAAACCAATTGTCGGCCCAAACATCGGCTGAAAAGGTCTCGGCCTGAGCGCCAAATGCGGTGAGAGTTGAAAGAATCGCGGCGGTGGTCGTGATACGTGCGAAGGTCATGGAGGATCCCTTTTATGTCTGTTCACCTTTATATACGCAGAGGCGGCAGAGTTCTGTCGCGTAAAATCTGTCTAAATGCACTAAAGATAAGGGGGCAGGGGCGTGCGAGGTCTTGACGACTCTTTCGATTCCTCCTATTCACCCGAAACTGAATTTCGGGCTCCGTTTTTTTGAACAGGCCCTTGGCTATTGAAATCAGTCTTATTTGTCGGCTTTTGAACGCGGGGTCTTGCACCTTTGTCGCCAAACCGTCATACGGGCGCGAATGATATAGACGACGAACAATTTCTAGGACGCGCCGCGTCTTGGTACCTAAACGAGGATGAACCCATGGCACGCCGCTGCGAATTGACTGGTAAAGGCCCAATGTCTGGCAACAATGTCAGCCACGCTAAAAACCGTACACGCCGCCGTTTTCTTCCGAACCTCAACGACGTGTCGCTGATGTCGGAAGCTCTCGGTCGCACTTTTAAACTGAAAATCTCTGCAGCTGCGCTGCGCTCCGTCGATCACCGTGGTGGTTTTGACGCGTTTTTGGCGAAAGCCAAAGATGAAGAGCTCTCTGCATCTGCATTGAAAATCAAAAAAGACATCGCGAAAGCTCAAGCCGCCGCTTAAGCCTTCTCGGAAGCCCTCTTTTGGCTGTCTTGACTGATTGAAACCCCGCTGGTTTTCCATGCGGGGTTTTCCCATGTGCGCGTGTCGCACGCATAGATTGGGGCAAGCGCCCCAAGCGCAGATCGGCTTACCGGTCAAAACGCTGCAAAATGTCGCTTTTCAATCTCGCGCCTTAGGCGGTATCAAGCGACATGCGTTTGTTGAAACCGATACTGGCCTTTGTCTTTGCCGCTGTGATCATTGCCACCTCTGGGGCGATGGCATCCGCGCGTGGCATGGCCCGCGATGCCTCTGGCGAGATGGTATTGTGTCTGGGCACTGGCTCGGTCACGGTTTTGATGGATGCGGATGGACAGCCCTTGGGCGCAGCACATTTTTGCCCCGACTGTGCGCTGGCATCATTGGCTGTGGCAGCCGCAGATGAGACGGCTCAGCTGCCCCTTGTCATCATCTCTGAGGTGTATGTCGCGCCTCATATTGCCCCAGTCGCGCCCTTCATGGGGTTTGGTGCGTCAGCGCGCGATCCTCCTGTTGGTTGAATATCGCCTTCATATCTAAAGATAATTTCAAATATTAGGAGGACACCATGTCCCTTAAATCCACACTTCTGGGCGGTTTCACCGCTATTCTTTTCGCGCTGCCTGCTGTGGCAGATATCACAATTGAGGACGCCTATGCGCGCTCCTCTGGTCCGTCGGCGAAAACAGGTGCCGCGTTTTTCGTGATCAAAAATACCAGCGCCGAAGAAGACCGCCTGATCGGGGCAACATCTGACGTGGCCAAAGTGGTCGAGTTGCACACCCATATCGAAGAAGACGGCATTATGAAAATGCGCAAAGTTGACGACGGCTTCGACGTGCCCGCCATGGGCGCGCATGCTTTGCAGCGCGGTGCGGATCACGTGATGTTCATGGGGTTGAATGCGCCAATGGTGCAAGGCGAGACATTTGATGTCACGCTGACGTTTGAGAACTCAGGCGACATCACCATAACAGTGCCTGTCGATCTGGAGCGCACGCCTGAGCAGGGTGCTATGGCGATGGATAAGGATAAAATGGACCACGCAAAATAGGCTGTTCTAAGCCATCAAACTCTACGCAGCGGCGCTCTTCGGGGCGCCGTTTTGCGTCAGCGTTATGGCGGCCTCAGTGTCAAAAAAAGAATTCATACAACACACTGCGAAAGGCAGGTTTGAGCCCATAACTACATCGGTTAGCGACCACTTGCTTCAATCCAACTTTCGATGGTCTGCCAACGTTTTTTCGGTCGATCCTGCAAATCAGAAAACTCAAATATGCATCCGCCCCCACCCGGCCCTTGGTCATATTCACGGCTTATCTCACGTCCGGACAGGTGGCAAAACAATAGCGTTCCAACGCCGCCATGTCCGACAAACAAAATGTCTCCGACCGGGTTTTTGCGCAGGCTGTCTTCGACTTCGGCAACAATTCGGGTTTGGGCTTCTTGGGCGGTTTCCCAACCCCTTACACTCTTAGTCGGTTGCGCAAAGAATTGATCTGCAACGGTTTCGAACTCAGCTGGCGGCAAGAACCCAGTCGCGCTTCGATCATTTTCGTGCATCTTCTCACGGATTTCGAAGTCACACTCGATGGCAGAAACCAGCGGTGTTGCGGTTTCGATGGCCTTCGTCTCTGCACTACTCACTATGAGCTTCGTGTCGGCTAGAACGCCCGACTTCGCTAGCACATCAACGCGAGCTTTCCCGACTTCATTGAGTGACCATTCAGGAACTGGCGTACTTGGATCGACAGAAACTTGGGGGTGTGAAAGATATCTAATTGTCCTTTGCATAAGCTGCTTATTTCACATTGGTCAATGTCTGAAAAGTCCACATAGCAGACATCGAGACAATAAACATTACAGGGCGGCTGTAAGCTCAACCTGTGCGAGGGTCGGATCAATCGTGCGTAGCATCACGCCATCATCCGCGCAAAATCTCATCCACCCAAGCGGGCACGATATCGCTGGCTTTACCCTCGCGTTGCACGTCAAAGGGGGCGTTTGAGGCTTCTAAGTTCAACTCAAGCGTCTTGATCCCCAAGTGCCGCGCCATTTGGCCAAAGCCCGCAGCCGGATAGACCGTGCCAGAGGTGCCGATCGACACGAACAGATCGCTGTCCTCGATTGCGTCTTGGATCACGTCCATGTGGTAGGGGATTTCGCCAAACCAAACGATATCAGGTCGCGTTTTCGGCTGACCGCAAGACGGGCAGGGGTCTGCCACCTGCATCTCACGCGGGGCCGTCCAACGATGCGCGCAGGCGGCGCACAGCGCATCTTTTACCGCGCCGTGCATGTGAATCACCTGTTCAGCACCGCTGCGTTCCAACAGATCGTCAACATTCTGCGTCACCAAATACACAGGCGCGTTATGGTTTTTCTGTAGCTTTGCCAAGGCCTTGTGTGCCGCATTCGGCTGGGCCTCAGCCGCTTGCCTGCGCCGCTCGTTGTAAAACCGTTGCACCAGCTTAGGATCGCGCTGAAACGCTTCGGGCGTGGCCACATCTTCGACGCGGTGATCTTCCCACAGCCCGTCTGCGGCGCGAAAGGTGCGTAAACCGCTTTCCGCTGACAGGCCTGCGCCTGATAGAATAAAGATCGCGCCAGTCATGCGTCTTTGTCCTCGCCTTGCGCGTCGGCATCTTGCAGCCCCAGCCAGCGAAAGGCGCGTTTCAGCTCTGCCGTGCCGTCTTGGGTGTACCAACGCCCATGCGAAATGATCACGCGCTCCGGCGCCCAAGAAATCAGCTCTTGGATCACAGCGCGGGCTTTATTTTTGTTCTTGAACGTCATGCGCATGTCCAGCGGCGCTTTGCCGTCAGGGTCTGCGTTGCCTGCGAGTTTGAACAGCAGGGCTTTAAACTTGCCGACTTTATGCGGCTCAAAGTTCTCGATCAGATCGGTCAAAACCAACGTGCTTGACAGCTCGTGATAAAACACCACTTCGTGCAAAAACTTATGTCCGTGCACCACGCGTTGACGGATCGCGCTGGCCCAATCCCATGGGGCCTCGTCGGTCAAAACCTCGTGCTGAGGCACCTTGATGTTGTACTCTTGCGCCCGCGCTTGCACGCCTGGGGCGGCATAGACATTTGCATCGGGAAAACGCTTTTTCCATGTGGTCAAAGACACGTAATGCAGCGGGTTTGGCCCGATCAACCAGCGCACAGGACCGAGCGCTTCCAATTCGATCTGTAGCTCAGAATCAATCGCGATGGGCGAATGCACCCACAGGCCGACAGTGCGCGTGCCTTTGTCGATACGGATCACGGTCATGCGGGTGGGAAAGCCCACGCCGTAAAATTGCACAGGTGGGCCATCGGCGATCCAGATTTCGGGACCGATTTGCTTGAGCGTGCCAAGCGGCTCGTACAGCGCGCTCACCTAGCTGCTACAATGCTGGGCGGCGGTGGTGCCGAAATTCTTGTAGCGTATCCAAAAGGTCTCGTTCGATGGCCCGTCCGCTTGGCGCAGCTCTTGCGCTTTGTGGGGGTCTTTGAAAAACTTGGCCGCTTTGCGCTGGTCTGAATTTTTCAGTGTCAAATCAGCGGCTTTCTGGATGCATCCGCATAAAGCCTGATTGGCCGCTTTGCGATCAGAGGCATTGCAGGCCCGTTCAATTGCGTTTGCCGAAGCCTTGGCTGGGATCATCGCTGGACCTGTAAACGCGATGGATGCTGCCAGTATTAGAATTGTTTTTTTCATATCTCTGCCTTTCGCCAACACCGCCACGTCTTATGCGCGATCTGATGTGTGGTTTACCTATAGGGGCAGTATGCCTGAAAGCTGTGCGCATTTCAATTTCCAGTTTTGACGCTGAGCGACTGCAAGCTGAGGTTTGCCTATGTTCTGATGTGACTAGGAAAAACGCTTGATTGTAAGTGCCATCACGCGACCGCACGGGTGGGGGCGTAAAACGCTCCCGTCCTCTTTGTTAGATGCACGCCTTTGGCGTGACGGGCGGGTTTCTCTGACCTATCGTGCCTTTTCCCGTCGATGCCTTGGCATCGACACGCGACCGCCCGCCCCAAGGCGGGAGCGTTCCGCCCCCACCCGTGCGGTCACGTGGGGCGTGCGTGTTTTCGGCGTGATTGTTGCCGATAAACTGGATATACTAGCCATTTCAAAGAACGCTTAGTTTCAAGGATGTATTCATGACTAAATTGGACGAACCCCAAAAGCTGTACCGGTTTAGGTCCATCAAAAATGACGAGACAAATGATGGTTTTGATAGGGCCAAAGGTGAGATTGAAAATGCCATTTTGGGTAAGGTTTGGTTTTCAAAATTGGATTCTCAAAATGATCTGCTAGATTCGAATTTTGTAATAGAAAATTCAAGCGATGAAGAGTTTTCTGAAGCTATATCCGCATTCCAAAAAATCCATGGAATGAACACTTCGTTGTATGGGCCTAAAATATACGACAATAGACTTTGGAAAAATCGACCTTGGCCTAAAGCCAAAAAACGCGAAATGTACTGGCAGGAGTGCAAGGATAACTCTTTGTCATGGGTGGACCGATTTAGAAAGAGTTCGATTTGTTGTTTTAATCTTGATTTGGCCTCAATGGTCATGTGGGGGCTCTATTCTGACTGTCATCGCGGTTTTGTGCTAGAGTTTCAAGTGACTGACAACGAGCTGCCCGTCAATTTCATTTCCGATAGGGTTAAGTATTTCTCACAAAGACCAATTGTGCGGTCACACGAATTTGTTGAACATTCGGCGGCTCATTTGGAACAAAAAAATGGCACAAAACGCCACGTGCCGCCTGCATTTTTCGATACATCTGTAAGGGGTATTCTTCTGGGGCATAAGTCTGAGGAGTGGAAGTTTGAGCAGGAATATCGTTTTTCGGATATTGAAGGGAAAACCGGTTTCCAAGATTTGATAAAATGGAAACTGGTTCGCATCATCGTCGGCAAAAACACACCAAATAAAATTGAAGATTGTATACGATCATGTGCTGGCGATATTCCTGTTATACGTGCTCGTCTCCACAACACCGAGTATAAGGTTGTTGTTGGCGATTAGTCGGCAACCACATTTCGAGCGATCCCCCCATCAGGGCTTGCCAATCCCCCCTATTTCCCCCATAGAAATCAGCTAAATCTGACGTCCTTCATTTTGCGCTAAAGGCCTGACATGACCGAGCTTAAAAACATCCGCAACTTTTCCATTGTTGCTCATATCGACCACGGTAAATCGACTTTGGCGGATCGTCTGATCCAGTCCACCAACACGGTTGCCGACCGCGATATGAAGGCGCAGATGTTGGACAGTATGGACATCGAGCGCGAGCGGGGGATCACCATCAAGGCCAACTCTGTGCGCATCGAATACAAGGCGCTTGATGGCGAATTGTACATTCTCAACCTGATCGACACCCCTGGTCACGTGGATTTTGCCTACGAAGTGTCGCGCTCTATGCAGGCGGTCGAGGGGTCTTTGTTGGTCGTGGATGCCTCGCAAGGGGTTGAGGCGCAGACCTTGGCGAATGTCTATCACGCGCTGGACGCGGACCACGAAATCGTGCCTGTGTTGAACAAGGTCGATTTGCCAGCCGCAGACCCCGACCGCGTGCGTCAAAATATTGAGGACGTGATTGGCATCGACGCCTCTGAAGCGTTGGAAATTTCCGCCAAGACAGGCATCGGCATTCCGGCGGTTTTGGAAGCCATCGTCACCCGTCTGCCCGCCCCCAAAGGCGACCGCGATGCGCCGCTCAAAGCGATGCTGGTGGACAGTTGGTACGACAGCTATCTCGGCGTTGTGGTGATGATCCGCGTCATCGATGGCACGATCAAAAAACACGACAAAATCCGCATGATGCAAACCGGCGCGCAATACGGCGTCGACAAGTTGTCCGTGCTCAAGCCGCAGATGGTCGACATCCCCGAACTTGGCCCCGGCGAAATCGGCATCTTTACGGCCTCGATCAAACAGGTGCGCGACACCCGTGTGGGCGATACGATTACCCATGACAAGAAACCCTGCGCCGAGGCCTTGCCGGGCTTTAAACCTGCGCAGCCTGTGGTGTTCTGTGGTCTGTTTCCTGTGGACAGCGCCGAATTCGAAGACCTGCGCAACGCCATCGAAAAGCTGGCGCTCAATGACGCGTCTTTCTCCTCTGAAATGGAAACCTCTGCCGCGCTGGGCTTTGGCTTTCGCTGTGGCTTCCTTGGCCTGTTGCACCTCGAGGTCATCCGCGACCGTCTAGAGCGCGAATACGACATCGATCTCATCACCACCGCGCCTTCCGTGATCTACCATGTTCACATGAAAGACGGCACGATGATCGAAATGCACAACCCCGCAGACATGCCCGACATGACCTACGTGGATCACATCGAAGAGCCGCGCATCAAAGCCACCATCATGGTGCCCGATGAATACTTGGGCGACGTCCTGAAACTGTGCCAAGACCGTCGCGGCACGCAAATCGATCTGACATACGCTGGCACCCGCGCCATGGTCGTCTACGATCTGCCGCTCAATGAGGTGGTGTTCGACTTCTATGATCGCCTAAAATCCGTAACAAAAGGTTACGCCTCTTTCGATTACGTCATGACCAATTATCAACAAGACGAGCTGGTCAAAATGTCCATCCTCGTCAACGACGAACCCGTGGATGCGCTCTCCACCATGGTCCACCGCCAACGCGCTGACGCCCGTGGTCGTGGCATGTGTGAAAAGCTCAAAGAGCTCATCCCGCGTCACATGTTCAAAATCCCTATTCAGGCGGCCATCGGCGGCAAAGTCATCGCCCGCGAGACCCTAGCCGCCCTGCGCAAAGACGTGACCGCCAAATGTTACGGCGGTGATGCGACGCGTAAGAAGAAACTGCTCGAGAAGCAGAAAAAAGGGAAAAAGAAGATGCGCCAATTCGGGCGTGTAGAAATCCCGCAGCAGGCGTTTATTAACGCACTAAAAATGGATGATTAAGTCACGTCTTTGGGCGCAGCCCAAAACGTGACGAAAGTGCTGTGCGTGGCAGCTTATTTTTCAAGGAAAAATACGCGAGAGCGCACGGCGCTTTTAAAGAACCGGAACAGCGCAGGTCCGCACAACAGCGCAAGACCCTATCGTGGCAGCATAGTTTTCAAAGAAAACTGTGCGAGAGCGGTGGGGGCTTTTGGAACTGGAACGGTTTTTAGGTTTAGCGCTGGACGCTTCAAGGAATCCTCGCCATGTTGGTGGGGATTTTACGGCGAGCAGGACTGGTGAGCATTTAACAAATCAGTCTGCTGTTCTTAATGTGATATGTCTCCGGCTCATATTGCCACTGGAGGATTAAATTTGGGAGATGAGTTTTGGCCGATTTTTCAGTTGGATTACACGTTTACAGTCTAAAGCTTCGTACCAAAGGGAAAAATCACAGAATCGTACCTTTTGGAACTTCGACTGAGGGTGAGCTTCTGAGACGAGCGGTCGAGCTATTGATTAACCTACATACATCACCGACTATCGAGGGATCAATAATTCCACGCCCTTGGTATTTTGAAAATAAAAAAACAGATGGGTTTTCGACTTACGGCTTAATCAAATACGGAAGTTCGGGTTTTGAATCGACAATCGTTGATGGCAAGACGCGTGATGTAATGTATGATAAGAAGGCTACCGACTTAGATGTAATTCCAATTTACTATCATTTTTGGGTTCCGGACTCGGGTGATCAAGCTTTTTTGGCAATACAAACAATTGGACTTCGATCATGCGTAAACAAGGTCCAAGATGCATTATCTAAGTCTGTGCGCATGCTGAGCGATAGGCATGTAGTTGATCAAAATCCCATAAGTTTGGCAGATACTAAAACCTTTGGTAACGCCCCGGTCACGACATTGAGTTTCGTCCAGAGGGAGGTGTCATCGGATGCCGCTTCCAATGCGATATTTGAAAACCAAGTTTTCGATGTTGGCTATACTTTGAAATCACAACCTAAAGAAAATTTAGGGACGTTTTCTCAAGTTAAGCAAAAGCTTTTTGGGCGTACAAGTGATGATCAAATCGAAATAAATAATGATAGCTACAGCGAAGCTACTGCTTCGGTAAAAATTGGTGGGAAAATTAGAAGAGTTGTTATCCTAGGAGTTTCAAAAAACTCTGGTAAGATTGACATAACCGAACATGTCGATTGCGATTTGACTGGGCATCCGAAGTTTGACTCAATTCATGAGGAAACCAAAAATGTACTTAAAGACATTATGGCTTAGCCAGCTATGAATAAAATTAATATCGCAAGTATTGTCGTTGAGCATTTTGCGACGTTAACAGATGATCGCTCAGGTAAGGTTTCCTTGGCCGACTGCCTTACTTTTGTCGGGTTACCCCTTGTGTTCGCCGCAGTCGCATATTTCTCAAATTTACCCATGCCCTCAGGATTGACTTCAATTCTCGTCGCGATTTTTTCGATCTTTGCAGCTCTTCTTTTTAGTTCTCAAATAGCTCTTTACTCATTAATGCCCAGACGGCCTTGCAGGGTTAATGATGAAATTTTACACGAGAAACGATTGAAAAAATTTAAAAGACAAAAAGCGTTTTTCAAACAGGTTAACGCAAACACTTCATATCTAATTTTGATTGCAACCTGTTCGTTGTTAGCTTTCTTAATTTTGGAGGTCTTGCCTATCAGGAGTTCCATTGAAGGAGCAGTCATGACTTTTGTTGTTGCGCATTTTTTTCTTACTCTAATCTTGATGATAAAACGAACTTCGATTGCATTTAAAATTGGGCATGAACTTAGAGAGTAAACTGCGCATAGCTAAGTACGTCGTTTTTGGACCACGGTATAACCTAACGCTAAACCTCGACTGGGGACGTGTTTGCTCGCGCAAACCCGTTCGCGGCTAAAACGCTGTCTTACAGCGTTTTACCTTTCGGCACTTTAGGTGCCAAAAGGCCCCCGCTCATCCACCACCCTGATGGGTATCGGCATCATCATCGCTGTGGTCACGGGCAATGACACCCTGAACCCCATCCTGATCGCCGCCGCCATAGGCTTTGTCGCGGCCATTCCTGTGACGTGGATTGTGACCAAGAAAATCGTCGAGGCGATGTGATCACGGCCCGTCGTGCAGCGATTTCACCCAAGCCCAGAACCCACTCCAGCGCTTGTCTTGCCCCAACGCGCGGTAGGCGTCTTTGTCGGCTTTGATCGCCGCCAGTTCTTGTTTGATCTCGGGGTGCTCTGCACTAGCGTACAGGCCGGTTTTGGGATCCCTCGGGCCGTCTATTTCTTCGGCCACGGCGTCCCAAATGCGAAACAGATCGTCAAAGCTGATCAGTGCTGCCCGTGCGCGCCCATAGCGTTTCACGATCACCTGCGCCTCGCCCGATTCCACCTTGTCCAACAGCTCGGTCAGGCGCGGGCGAAAGTCGGTGGTTTTGACGGTGATATAGTCCATGGCGAAAATCCCCTTAAAAATCTTGAAAACATGTAAAGCGGGCAGGGGCAAAAGCGTTAAACTTTTGCAACCTTGTGCCTTAATGTCGTGCAAAACTTTAAAAGAACTCTCAGCACAGCGTGCGTAGCGCGCCTGCGTGAGGTTTGAGGTTCTAGTCGTCGTAGCGCGACAGCCAAGCGGTCAATGCCGCTTCAAATTCACGTGGTTTTTCCGCGTGCAACCAATGGCCTGTGTCGGGCAGTGAGGCAAATTTTGCCTTTGGAAACAACGACTTCGTCGCTGCGCGGTGGTCGCGCAACACGTAATCGCTGTTAGCCCCCGACAAAAAGAACGTGTCTTTGTCGAAAGCACCAGTCACGTCACCACCCAAATCATCTGGCCAACCAACGATTTTGGGCATCTCGTTCGCCAAAACTTGCAAGTTCAGCAACCAATTTTTGTCTTTAACAACAAGGCTTTGAAGCAAAAACGCCCGCACACCTGCGTCAGGAATATCCGCCGCCAAAAGCGCATCTGCGTCGGACCGTTTCTCAACCTTCGACAGATCCAAAGCCTGCATCGCATCGATCAACGGCTTGTTGGTATGCTCATAGGTAACCGGTGAAATATCCGCCACAATCAATGACTTAACCAGATCAGGATGGGACAGCGCCAACATCATCGACGCCTTGCCGCCCATGGAATGCCCCAAAACATGGGTGCCATTCGGCGCGCCGTGCACGCGTAAAACCTCGGCCAAATCGCCAGCCATATCCGCATAAGTCATTGAATCGGCGCAAAAACTTGTGCCGTGATTGCGCATATCAACCGCAATCACTTGACGGTCTTGCGACATCCGTTTCGCAATCACCCCCCAATTGCGCGCAGACCCAAACAGGCCGTGCACGATTAAAAAAGGTGTTTTTTCAGTGGCTTGGCCAGTTATGACAGTGTTCAACATAAGATATTGATACAAGCTTGGCGGCGCGGCGAAAACCCCCTAAAACACATCCATGGAAAACAGTATCGCTCAAAAATCCGACCACCTTGCCACGCTTATATCCGAGCGTTTGGGCATTCATACGGGCACCGGATTTGAGGCGAAATTACGCAAAGCAGGGCGTGCTTTGCCCCGTTGGGCCCGTCGCGACGGCGCGGTGATTGTTGATGCTATGGCCTTGGAAACACACCCAAAATTGGCGCGCACGATCAATCAAAAACCCGTCGATCGCGCCATCCGAAATCTCACGGGCCATTTGGAAAGTATCGATCCGTTCAAGCGTCGGATGGGGCGTTTTTTGGATTTTCTCGCTTTGATTGCTTTGATCGCGATTCTGATTTTCGGGGCCGTCGTGACGATCTTGGTTTGGCGTGGGCTGGTTTAAGTTTCTCGTGGGCCGTTCAGTATAGGGCCTCACGCCCCATCAGGTTGGCCCATAAGAACAGGTTGGCCCATAGGAAAAGGGGCCCGAGGGCCCCTTTAAAATCATAAAATCAATGCTTTACAGGTTTGGGTAAAGCGGAAATTTTTCTGTCAAAGCCTCGACTTTGGCGCGTACAGTGGCTTCGACTTCAGCGTTGCCGTCTTCGCCATTGGCGGCCAAACCATCAACAACTTCGACGATCCAATCCGCAATCAAGCGGAACTCAGCTTCACCAAAGCCGCGCGTGGTGCCCGCAGGGGTGCCAAGACGCACGCCAGACGTGATCATCGGTGGCTCAGGGTCAAACGGGATGCCGTTTTTGTTACAGGTGATGTGAGCGCGCTCAAGAGCCGCCTCAGTGATCTTGCCGTTCACGCCTTTGGGGCGCAGGTCAACGAGCAACACGTGGGTGTCAGTGCCGCCAGTGACAATATCAAGGCCACCTTTCATCAGTTGATCAGACAGCGCTTGCGCATTCAAGATCACCTGTTTGGCGTATTCTTTGAACTCAGGACGCAAGGCTTCACCGAACGCAACGGCTTTGGCTGCGATTACATGCATCAAAGGACCACCTTGGATGCCTGGGAAGATGGCAGAGTTGACCTTTTTGGCGATCTCAACATCGTTGGTCAGGATCATGCCGCCACGTGGGCCGCGCAAGGTTTTGTGGGTCGTTGTGGTTGCCACATCTGCATATGGGAACGGGGACGGGTGCTGACCACCAGCCACGAGGCCCGCAAAGTGCGCCATGTCGACCATGAGGATCGCGCCAACAGAATCAGCGATTTCGCGCATCTTCTTGAAATCGACCTGACGTGGGATCGCAGAGCCGCCCGCGATGAGCATCTTTGGTTTGTGCTCATTGGCGAGTTCTTGGATTTGATCGTAGTCGATGCGTTGGTCTTGCATGCGCACGCCGTATTGGATGGCGTTGAACCACTTGCCAGACTGGTTTGGCTTAGCGCCGTGGGTCAAGTGACCGCCAGCGTCAAGCGACATGCCGAGGATCGTATCACCAGGCTGCAAGAGCGCAGTGAAGACACCTTGGTTGGCTTGTGAACCAGAATTTGGCTGAACATTCACATACTTAACGTCGAACAACTCTTTCGCGCGATCACGGGCGAGGTTTTCTGCGATGTCCACATATTGGCAGCCACCATAGTAACGACGCCCAGGGTAGCCTTCGGCGTACTTGTTGGTGAGCACTGAGCCTTGGGCTTCCATGACGGCGGCAGAGACGATGTTCTCAGACGCGATCAATTCAATTTCATTGCGCTGACGGCCAAGCTCTTTTTGCATTGAGCCGAACAGTTCAGGATCGCGGGAAGACAGGCTTTCAGTGAAAAAACCGGCGTCACGTACATTGGTTGTCATGGTGTGCTCCTTGGCAGCAGGGGAGTGTTGCCGCGTGTTTAGCTAAATCGTTACACTTGGGAAACCCTCGTCGTGCGCATAATGATGATGAATGCGTTGTTTGGTGTCGATTTCGTCTCAGTGGGCGTGCAATTCCTGTTACTTCGTGTCGTGCGTCGTTGGGTGGAAAAAAAAGGATTAAATTTGTTAGGCTTCGAAAAACGCGTGAATTCTGCGCTGTGATTTGCTACCCACAGCTGTGCGCCAGTTCGGATTTCTTGCAGGCGCGTATGGATCGGACATAAAACTATGGTCAAAATAGCCCTTGCAGCCAGCGACGCACAAATCGCGCAACGCGCGTTAGAGCGCCTGTCTGCGAAATACCCGAGCGTTCCAGCGCAAGAGGCCGATTTGATCGTCGCTTTGGGCGGCGATGGGTTTATGTTGCAAACGCTGCACAGCACGATGCATTTGGACACGCCTGTCTACGGGATGAATTGCGGCACCGTTGGGTTTTTGATGAACGAGTTTCGCGAAGGCGATTTGATCGATCGGCTGACAGTGGCAGAAGAAGAGGTGATCCACCCTTTGTCGATGGTCGCACAAGATGGCGATGGCGTGCAGCATAATATGTTGGCGATCAATGAGGTGTCTTTGCTTCGCGCCGGCCCACAAGCCGCCAAGCTGCGGGTTTCGGTTGATGGCAAAGTCCGGATGGAAGAGCTTGTGTGTGACGGTGCGCTTTTGGCAACGCCTGCAGGATCAACAGCGTATAACTATTCTGCACGGGGACCTATTTTGCCCATTGGATCTGATGTTTTGGCGCTCACAGCTTTGGCCGCATTTCGCCCGCGCCGCTGGCGTGGTGCGTTGTTGCCCAATACAGCCAAGGTGCGTTTTGACGTGTTAGAGCGCAGTAAGCGCCCTGTGATGGCGGATGCAGACAGCCGGTCAGTACGTAACGTGGATTGGGTCGAAATCACTTCGGTGCCTAGCGTCAAACATCGCATCTTGTTTGATCCTGGCCACGGCCTTGAAGAACGCCTTTTGACCGAGCAGTTTGTCTGATTTCGCCGCAGGTTTTGGCCTACGTACCGGTTCAGCCGCTCGCAAGTCAGGATGAGTCTGTTTTACGCGGGCCACGGGCTGGGCATCCCCAAGATTCCAGTTTTCGGTAGATCGTTGACGGTGATACATCCAAGTATTTGGATGCGAGCGGTATAGAGCCGCCAGCTCGCGCAATAGCGATTTCGATGATTTCACGCTCAATCTGGGCTAATGTTTTGCCCTGTATATACTGTAAAAGATCGACCTTCGTAGGGTGCTGTTGGCTGTCCTCTTCCGACGCGAGACTTATGTTTTGCATGTGGCTCGGCATGTGTTGCAATTCGATAGCCTGATCATTGCCGACGACGACACAGTGCCACAGCAGATTCATTAGCTCACGAATGTTGCCAGGCCAACTGTAGCTGAGAAACTGCGACTTTGCTTCTTGTGACAACATGCGGGCAGGGCGTTTTTCCTTGGCGGCATATCTTATCACCATCGCCTCAGCGATTTCTATCACATCCAGCCCACGGTCACGCAGAGGCGGTAGATTGATCGGCACGACGTTCAAACGATAGTAAAGATCGGCTCTAAATTTTCCTAACTTGACCTGTTCAAGCGGTTCTTTGGAAGAAGAGCAAATGATGCGGATTTTCACGCGGCGTGGTTTGGCTGCTCCGTGCGGGGTGACACTGGATGTTTGGAGCAGCTGTAACAATTGCGCCTGCGCCGAAGACTCCAACTCGCAGACTTCGTCCAAGAACAACGTGCCGCCATGGGCTTGCTCTGCAGCGCCAATTTTTTCTACGTTGTGCCCGTTCAATGCGCCTGCAACATGACCGAAAATTTCAAATCCGGAGCGTCCGTCCGTCATTGCGCTGCAGTTGACGGGAATGAAGGGGCTGGCAGAGATAGCCGATAAAGCATGTATGGCCTTAGCGCATTGCGCTTTCCCTGTCCCGTTTTCACCCGTGATAAAGACGGTAGCGACAGAACCAGCGACAGCTCTGATCGTCTCGCAAACCGTCTTCATCGCATCGCTTGAGCCAATTAAGCCTCCAAGAGCCGGAGAATCGTGAAACATTTGTTTGGGGTCGACAGAATGATTGCGATCAGAACGAGCGTTGGTCACAGCGTTGAGCAAAGTCTGCGGATCTACGGGCTTTACGAGAAAGTCAAAAACGCCCAAACGCATGGCTTCAATCGCGCGGTCAACCGACGGATAGGCCGTGACGACGATCACTCTAATGTCTGAGTTTTGTGCACGCAACGTCGTGATTAAGTCATTCCCTGTTCCATCTGGCAGAACTAAATCTACCAAAGCTATTCTGGGCTTGTGCAAGGCTGCAAGTGCTATGGCCTCAGCTATGGAACGGGCACAAACAGTTTGGAATCCAGCGTCGTTCAGAGCTGAATTGTACAGTGTTATGTGGCTTTCATTGTCGTCGATGATCAAAATCGGAGTGTGTGGCATTCCAACCTATTTCTTATGTTTGAGTAAATGAATTGTTTTTTTTATAATCTTTGCATCTTGGCTCAGAGTGTCCAGAAGCGCAATGACTTCTGAGCGGTGGGCGGTGAACACTTTGCGTTCCATATCGAGTGCCCGTTGGTGGGCTGCAGGGGCGTATGAGGTCGCGAAGAGGCCCGCAAGTGCATGTGCGCAGCGCGCAAATGCCTCCTTGTCAATCTGCGACATTTCGCGAGCCACTAAATTCTGAGCTGTCGTCAGTTGTGTCGAGAAGTCGTTTTCCAATTGAGATAAAAATGTTTGCCGCGCATCAGGATTTAATGCCTCAATCAGCGCCCCAAGGTTTTGGATGTGCGTTTCAGCACAGAATGCACCGATGCGGGTCTCGCTTAGAGTTCCGGGCGTGAAAGGTGGGGCAAGGTGCAGCGCTGATAGAATGGCGTTGTGCAAATAGGCTGCATTGGACACGGGCTTATTCAGCACAGACAGCGCGCCTGCCGCTTTGATGGCTGCGTGGTTGCGCTCAAAAACATGAACCGTAACACCAATAGTTGCTGGCAGGGTGATCTTGCGCTCTCTTAACGTCTGCAAAAGATCTATCCCCGAAAAAATTGGCATCTCGATATCTAAAAACATCAAATCAAATTTATGGCGCAGAAGCGCATCAATGGCTTCAGCACCGCCATCAGCTTCTTCAACCAACAGTCCTATGCCTTCCAACTGGGCGCGCAAAGAAATACGATGCACAGCACCGTCATCAACGATCAAGGCCGAACGCCCCTGAAGCAATGACATCACGGTGTCATTCTGCATATATGGAGCGATTTCAGGAATGGAGGGTGCCGGCAACTTCAAGGTCAAAATCGCCCCGCCGTCCTTTGCATTTTTGGCTCGCAACGTGCCACCCATGCTCTCACATAGGCTGTATGCAATGCGCAATCCGTATCCTGAGCCGGGCTCTCCTGCGCCCACAGGAGCAGGGGGGAAGTCAAATATTGTCGCGAGCTGTGCTTGTGTGAAACCGTCACCATGGTCGCGCACGGTTATGCAAAGCCCTTTTTGCTCGCAATACTCTGCATGAAGTTCAATTTTTCCTCCCTTTGCATGGCGCGCCGCGTTTGACACCAAGTTAGATAAGATGCGCTCCACCGCAAGCACGTCAATTTGAAGGCTCTGAGGCAGGGACGGGTGTGCATCGAATTCAAGGACCACGCCTGTATCGACGACAATTTTGTTCCATCTTAGAAAGAGCGTCGACAAAAACTCGCCTACATTGGTGTCACCAAATTCGGGGGGCTGTATTGCGTGTTCGCCAGCAACCATGGTTAGCGCGTCGCGCAACAGACGTCCCAAATGGTCGCTTGCGGCGATCAGTTGGCGAACGTCATTGCGTGATTGGGTATCTTTGAGTGAATAGGACAACGCGTTGAGGCCTGCGGATACTTCCGAAAAAGAGGACCGGATATCATGTGATAGAAACGAAAATAGCCCCGCGTCCGCGACTCTGACGGTTGTGGGGTGTCTCGCGATATCGTCTTTATGTGCCACTGTAGCGTACTTTCCGGTCTATAAAGTAGCATACTTTCCAGTCTATAAACCAAACATAGAAAAACGCGCCCCGACAAGGGAGCGTTTTGAAAGCTTACCTTGTGATTAATACTATTTTAACCACAAGGCTGCTGAGAAACAGGCATTCTGAGGTAAAATTTAGTCTTTTGCGTAACCGAGATCCTGCAAAGCTGCCTTAATCTCAGTTAAAATTTCAGGATCATCAATAGTTGCCGGCATTTTGAACGCGTCGCCGTCTGCGATCTTAGCCATGGTGGCGCGTAGAATTTTTCCGGATCGTGTCTTGGGCAAACGGTCAACCACGCAAGCCAATTTGAACGCCGCGACGGGTCCAATTTTTCCGCGCACATCGGTGACCACTTCGCGCACGATTTCCTCAACAGGGCGGTCTACGCCCGCGTTCAAACATAGAAACCCGAGAGGCATTTGTCCTTTAAGTGTGTCTGCAACCCCGATCACTGCGCATTCAGCGACGTCTGGGTGAGAGGCCAAAACTTCTTCCATCGCGCCGGTCGACAGACGGTGGCCCGCCACGTTGATCACGTCATCTGTGCGTGCCATGATGTACAGGTATCCGTCTTCGTCTTTGATCCCAGCATCACCCGTCTCATAATAACCTGGAAAATGTGATAAGTAACTGCTTTTGAATCGATCTTCGGCGTTCCACAGGTTGGGAAAAGTGCCTGGCGGCAAGGGCAACTTTACAGCGATCACGCCAAGCTCGCCAGCCGCAACCTCATGACCTGCTTCATCCAAAATATGAATATCGTAGCCTGGCATCGCCACAGAAGGCGAGCCAACTTTGACGGGCAGTTCTTCAATCCCAAGCGGATTTGCAGCGATACCCCAACCCGTTTCGGTCTGCCACCAATGGTCGATTACCGGCTTTTTCAGCAGGGTTTGCGCCCAGATAATCGTGTCAGGGTCAGCGCGTTCACCGGCCAAAAACAGAGATTGCAAGCTGCTCAGGTCGTAATCAGCAATCAATGCGCCTGTAGGGTCTTCGCGTTTGATGGCGCGGAAAGCTGTAGGAGCCGTGAACAGCACTTTGACGTTGTGATCTTCTATGACACGCCAAAAGGCGCCTGCATCCGGTGTGCCGACAGGTTTACCTTCGAACACCACGGTGGTGTTACCGTGAATAAGAGGTCCGTAGCAAATATAAGAGTGGCCTACGACCCAGCCCACATCAGAAGCCGCCCAGAAAACATCACCGGGGTTCACATTGTAAATGTTTTTCATCGTCCAATTGAGCGCGACAAGCTGCCCGCCCGTATGGCGAATAACGCCTTTTGGCGCACCTGTGGTCCCGGACGTGTACAAGATATAAGCAGGATGGTTGCCCTCAACTGGTACACAGTCTGCAGGCTCAACACCAAATTGGAACCCGTGCCAATCAAAATCGCGCTCTGGATTTAGGTCGGCAACCTCTTGTTCGCGTTGCAATATAACGGTGAAATCCGGTGTGTGCTGTGCAAGATCAATCGCATTGTCTAGCAGCGGCTTATAGTGCACCACGCGGTTTGGTTCGATCCCGCAAGAGGCCGCGATGATCGCTTTGGGGGTGGCATCATCAATCCGCACGGCCAATTCATTGGCTGCAAATCCGCCAAAGACCACGGAATGCACAGCCCCCAAACGGGCACAGGCCAGCATCGCTTCCAGTGCCTCAGGAATCATTGGCATGTAGATGATTACGCGGTCGCCTTTTTCGACGCCTTTTGCGCGCAAGGCACCAGCCAAACTGGCGACGCGATCTTGCAGATCGTTGAATGAAATTGTTTGCTTGGTGTTGGTCACGGGGCTGTCGTAAATAATGGCAGCCTGCGCGCCACGCCCGTCTGCGACATGACGATCCACGGCGTTGTAACAAGTGTTGGTCAATCCGTCAGAGAACCACTCATATATGGGTGCGTTTTCATCGAACAGCGCCTTTGTTGGCTTTTGAAACCAATGGATTTGTGTTGCAGCAGTCATCCAAAATGTTTCTGGATCTGCTTTCCAAGCGTCGTAAACGTCCGCGTAACTGCCGGTGTGGCCCATGACTTATCTCCTCGCTCATGTGCGCAGAAATAACGAGCGCTTGTGACTAGACTTGTCAAGAAGAGTGGCATCTCGCCACCGCAACCCTCCTCAGGAGACAAGTTTTTCACGCGCTCACTGCGCTATAACCACTGATAACAAGAAGGGCGCGAAATGTTGATGGAAATTCTGCAAATCTGTGTAGCGGACCAGTTTGCAAACTTTGCAATTCGCGGGTCTGTACAGTCTTTCTGGCAAAGGATACGCCCTCCCATCGGTAAATCTCATGGGAGGGCGTTTTGTGCTTAGCCGTAATGCGATACAGGCGTGCCAGCGATCGCGGACATATTCAACAGGCCGCGGGGCGTAATCGACGGGGTGACGACATGCGCTTTGTTGGCGAGGCCCATCAAAATCGGGCCGACTTCAAGTCCGCCACCTTTTGTTTTCAATATGTTGCGAACACCCGAGGCCGCATCCGCATTGGCGAAAACCAAAGCGTTGGCGGGTTCTGTCAGACGTGAGGCGGGGAAAATCCGGTTGCGCAACTCTGGATCCAAAGCTGAATCGATGTGCATTTCGCCCTCGTATGCAAAATCACGTGGCTCTGAGTCCAAAATCTCAAGTGCAGCCCGCATGCGACGCCCCGTATCGCAATCCAAATTTCCGAACTGAGAATGCGAACACAGCGCTATTTGCGGCTCGGCTCTAAAGCGGCGAATGTGGCGCGCTGTCGCGATAACCGTTTCGGCGATTTGCTGTGGGGTTGGCTCTGGATGCACATGGGTATCCGCTATAAACAGTGGCCCGTCTTCCAATATCATCAAAGACAAAGCCCCAATTGGATGCAATTCTTTGGTGCCCAAAATTTGGGTTAAGTAATTGAGGTGCCAAAGATATTGACCAAAGGTTCCGCAGATCAAGCTGTCGGCATGGTCTTGCTGCACCATGATCGCACCGATGGCTGTTGTGTTGGTGCGCATAATGGCTTTTGCCAAATCTGGTGTCACGCCTTTGCGCTCCATCAAGCCGTGATAAGCCTGCCAATACTGTCTGTAGCGGCTGTCGCTTTCAGGGTTCACGATTTCAAAATCGACACCTGGGCGAATTTTCAAACCTGCTCGCTCTGCACGCATTGCGATCACATCGGGACGGCCAATCAAGATCGGCATGTCTGTGGTTTCTTCGATCATCGCATTGGCGGCGCGCAGAACGCTTTCGTTTTCGCCCTCAGCAAAGGCGATGCGGCGTTCAACTTGTGATGCTGCCGCAAAGACAGGGCGCATGATCATAGCGGACTTGAACACGGAATGATCAAGCGAAGCTTTGTAGGCTTCGATGTCAGCAACCGGGCGTGTGGCCACACCGCTTTCCATCGCGGCGCGTGCTACGGCTGTGGCCACGACACCCATAAGGCGTGGGTCAAAAGGCTTGGGGATCAAATAGTCAGGACCAAAGGTCATGCGCTCGCCGCTGTATGCTGCCGCGGCTTCAGCTGATGTGGTGGCGCGGGCAAGGGCGGCGATGCCTTCGATGCAGGCGATTTTCATCTCGTCGTTAATCTCGGACGCGCCGACATCCAAGGCACCGCGGAAAATGAACGGAAAGCACAGCACGTTGTTGACTTGGTTCGGATAGTCGGAGCGCCCTGTGGCGATGATCGCGTCGGGGGCGACTTTGGCCAAGTCTGCAGGATCGATTTCAGGGTTCGGGTTGGCCAGCGCGAAAATGATCGGCGCTTTGGCCATCTTTGTGACCATTTCAGGTTTCAAAACGCCAGGGCCAGATAGACCCAAGAATAAGTCAGCGCCATCCACGACATCGTCCAACGTACGCAGGTCGCTTTTTTGCGCATAGGCTTCTTTTTGTGGCGTCATTTCTTCGGTGCGGCCCTCGTAAACAAGACCAGCAATGTCACAGAGCCAAACGTTTTCGCGTTTCACGCCCAGTTTTAACAGCATGTTCAAGCAGGCAATCCCGGCCGCGCCGCCGCCGGTTGACACCACTTTAATGTCTTCGAAGTTCTTCTTTTGAACCAAAAGCGCATTGGTCGCAGCGGCACCGACAACAATGGCTGTCCCGTGTTGGTCATCATGGAACACAGGGATGTTCATACGTTCACGACACAATTGCTCAACGATAAAGCAATCGGGCGCCTTGATGTCTTCCAAATTGATCGCGCCAAATGTTGGCTCAAGTGAACAGACAATGTCGGCCAATTTTTCGGGATCGCTTTCATTCACTTCAATGTCAAAGCAATCGATATTGGCGAACTTTTTGAACAGAACCGCTTTGCCTTCCATCACAGGTTTGGAGGCGGCAGCACCAATATTGCCCAACCCCAAAACAGCAGAGCCGTTTGAAATTACAGCCACAAGGTTGCCACGAGACGTGTAGCGACTGGATGTGCTTGGGTCGGCTTTGATCTCTAGGCAGGCTTCGGCGACGCCGGGGCTATAGGCCAATGAGAGGTCGCGTCCATTGGCAAGCGGCTTGGTTGCGCGAATTTCCAATTTTCCGGGTTTAGGGAATTCGTGGTAATCCAGAGCCGCCTTGCGCAGTGTGTCCTTGCGTGTGTCGTCCGCCATGTGTGCCTCCAAAGCTTTAGTTTAGTGTTAAACTATTTTTTTCGCTACGTCAAAGCTGACGCCATTGAGCATGCCTGTACGCTTGTCAGTGGGCTTCCTTCAAGCCCCTCCAACAAAAACTAGACGATGTTAGCGCAAACTATAACCGTTTTTGTGCGACGGTGCGTCATTTGATTGGTTCTGACTACAGATTTTTCCCAAGACTCTTGCATCCTGTTATCGAGCAGCGCACTCTAGACCAAACAGTCAAATTTATCAGGTAATCTCATGTCCTTATTAGCTGCCGCCCGAGACATCCGCGACAAAGCCTACGCACCTTATTCAAACTTTAAAGTTGGAGTTGCCTTGCGCAGCACATCTGGCGAGGTTTTCGTCGGGGTGAATGTCGAAAACGCGGCCTATCCTGAGGGGACTTGCGCCGAAGCTGGCGCAATTGCTGCGATGATCGCGGCAGGGCACACGCGGATCGCAGAAGTCGCAGTCATTGCAGATGCGCCTGTGCCCGTGCAGCCTTGTGGCGGATGCCGCCAAAAGCTGAGAGAATTCGCAGACGATGATGTCGTGGTGACGATGGCCAATCTCAATGGGGTCGAGGCGCAAACGACAGTTGGCGCGCTTTTGCCGGGGGCCTTCTCGAAAGATCAGTTGGAAACCTGATGTCCATGGATGCACGCGATATAATTGCAAAACTGCGTGATAAGCAGGGGCTTTTCGATTCCGAATTGAATTGGTTTGCCGCTGGTTTGGCGTCTGGTGTTGTGACCGACGCCCAAGCCGGTGCCTTTGCCATGGCTGCATTGCTCAATGGCATGTCTGATCCTGAACGTGTGGCGCTGACTTTGGCGATGCGTGACAGTGGTGATGTCATGCGTTGGGACTACTCCGAGCCAACCATCGATAAGCATTCCACCGGCGGCATCGGCGATTGCGTGTCTTTGTTGCTCGCGCCCGCTTTGGCCGCTTTGGGGGCTTATGTGCCCATGGTGTCAGGGCGCGGCCTTGGCCACACGGGCGGCACACTTGATAAATTGGAATCCATTCCTGGCCTGAAAACAGAAGTGTCAGAGGACAAGTTTCGCGATGTCGTCACCAAGGTGGGCTGTGCGATCGTCTCAGCCACGGGTGCAATCGCGCCTGCTGATAAGCGTTTGTACGGCATTCGCGATGTGTCGGGCACGGTGGAAAGCATCGATCTAATCACCGCATCGATCCTGTCCAAAAAACTGGCCGCAGGGTTGGAGGCTTTGGTCTTGGATGTGAAGTGCGGTTCTGGTGCGTTCATGACAACCATTGAAGAGGCGCGCACCTTGGCGCAAAGCCTTGTGACGACGGCGAATGGGGCAGGGTGCAAGACGTCGGCTTTGATCACTGATATGAACCAGCCATGTTGTCCATCTCTTGGCAATGCGCTTGAAATTATGGAAGTGATGAAGGCGCTGACGTCTGGTGAAGTTGATAACGATTTGTGCGACTTAACTTGCGCTTTGGGCGGAGAGTTGATGGTGCTAAGCGGTTTGTCTGACGATGTTGACGCCGCAAGTTGGGCTGTGCGCGATACTTTGACCGATGGATCCGCTGCAGAGCGGTTCGGCCAAATGGTCACTGCGCTGGGCGGACCTGCGGATTTCGTTGATCTCTGGCGGGATCGCCTGCCGTCGGCTCCTGTGGTGCGCGATGTCATGGCGCCGCATGCAGGGTTTGTCAGCGCGATGGATGGGCATGCATTGGGCATGGCTGTCGTTCATTTGGGGGGTGGTCGTACCAACGGTGGGGAACGGATTGATCCAGCGGTTGGTTTGACAAACGTTTGCGAATTGGGCGAGCCTGTGGATGGAGATGTTTTGATTGCAACCATCCATGCGCGCAATTTGGACGATGCGGATGCTGCTGAGGCTGCTTTGCTTTGTGCTATTGAAATTGGTAATACTGCGCCAGAACCGCTAAAACTTATTTTGGAAAAGGTGTCTGTATGACCCGTGCGTTTTTAATTGTTATGGATTCCGTTGGGGTTGGTGGCGCGCCGGACGCCGATACGTTTTTCAACGGCGATGTGCCCGATACAGGCGCCAACACCGTCGCACATATCGCACAGGCCTGTGCTGAGGGGCGTGCGGAAATTGGGCGCTCTGGTCATTTGAATATTCCGCATTTGGACATGATCGGTCTTGGCGCCGCGATGGCGCATGCGAGTGCGGATCCGGCCCCCGGTTTGACGGCCAAGCCTGAGGGCCTGTATGGCGTCGCCACTGAAGTGTCTCGTGGTAAGGATACGCCGTCTGGTCATTGGGAATTGGCAGGGGTTCCTGTGCCTTGGGACTGGCATTTTTTCCCCGATGAAGCGCCGGCCTTTCCCAACGATATTATGGATGAAACCGCACATTTATGTGGGGCTGGCGGGACCTTGGCCAATTGCCATGCCTCTGGCACGGATGTCATTGACCAATTTGGCGCGCAGCATGTCGAGACGGGCTGGCCGATTATCTATACCTCGGCTGACAGTGTTATGCAGATTGCCGCACATGAAGAGCATTTCGGGCTTGAGCGCTTGTTGCAGCTTTGCAAAGATCTTGCGCCTGTTTTGCATGAGATGAAAATCGGACGGGTGATTGCGCGTCCTTTTGTTGGTTCGGTTGACGAGGGATTTATACGCACCCAAAATCGCCACGACTATGCAATCGTGCCACCCAGCCCGACGCTGTTGGATTGGGCACAGGAGGCAGGCCGCAAGACTTATGCTATTGGAAAAATTGGAGATATTTTTTCAATGCGGGGCGTGGACGATCTGCGCAAAGGCACGGATGACGTTTTGTTTGACCATCTTTCCGACGTGATGGACGAGGCTCCGGATGGCGCATTTGTTTTTGCCAATTTTGTCGAATTTGACAGCAAATTCGGGCATCGCCGTGATGTATCTGGGTATGCACGCCATCTTGAATGGTTCGATGCGCAGATCGCGCGATTGTTGTTGCGCATAAGAGAGGGCGACCTGATTATATTCACTGCTGACCACGGCAATGACCCCACATGGGTCGGTACTGATCACACCCGTGAATGTGTGCCCGTTTTGGGTCTGGGCGTTGGTATGAAGCCCATTGGTAATGTGAGTTTTGTGGATGTTGCGGCTTCGATTGCCGAACATCTTGGGGTTCCCGCGCAAGGGCCTGGAAGGAGTTTTCTATGACAGTTCAGGACCTCAAAAAACTTGAGTTGCACTTGCACCTTGAAGGGGCTGCGCCGCCTGCGTTTATTCGCGGTTTGGCCAAGGAGAAAAAACTCGATATTGGCGGAATTTTTGACGAGAACGGCGCCTATAAATACAAAGACTTTTGGGATTTTCTCAAAGTTTATGAGGCCGCGACAACCGTGCTGCAAAGCCCGCAAGATTTTTACCGTCTGACCCGTGCGGTTCTTGAGGAATGCGCCGCCAATCAGGTGATCTATGCTGAGACTTTTCTAGCCCCTGATTTTTGTGGTGGCGGTGATTTGATCGCATGGAAAGACTATTTGGCCGCGATTGAACAAGCCGCCGATGAAATGCAGGCCGAGGCTGGAATTATCCTAAAGGGTATTCCCACCTGCGTGCGCCATTTTGGGCCTGATCAAGCGAAAAAGACCGCGATTTGTGCCGCTGAAACCGCCGGCGGCTTTGTTACAGGCTTTGGCATGGGGGGCGATGAAGTCTTTGGCGCGCAACGTGACTATGCCTATGCCTTTGATATGGCCAAAGAAGCAGGGCTTCAGTTGACATCGCATGCGGGCGAATGGGGTGGCCCTGACAGTGTGCGCGACGCGATCCGTGATTTGGGCGTGACGCGTATCGGGCATGGCGTGCGTGCTATTGAGGATGACGCGCTGATCGACGAAATTTTGGAAAAAGACGTGGTGCTCGAGGTCTGCCCCGGCTCGAACGTAGCGCTGGGCGTCTATGTGTCGTTGAGCGATCATCCGATTGCAAAACTGCGCGAGCGCGGCGTCAAAGTCACTGTATCGACGGACGATCCGCCCTTTTTCCACACCACAATGCGCAAAGAATTTGGGGATCTGTCCGATGCTTTCGGATGGGATGCTACCGATTTCACAGCGCTCAATCAAACAGCACTCGACGCAGCCTTTTGCGATAAAGCCACCCGCGCAGTCTTACAAAAAACTTTGGAGCAAAATGATGCTTGAGCACCTCACCGTCGTCACCCATCCTTTGGTGCAACACAAACTGACTTTGATGCGCGACAAGGCGACATCGACGGCAGAATTTCGCCAATTGCTGCGCGAGATTTCGCAACTTTTGGCCTATGAGGTCACGCGTGAATTGGACATGACAACCAAACGCATCGACACCCCGATGCAGCCAATGGACGCGCCTGTGCTGGCGGGCAAGAAACTGGCGTTGATTTCGATCTTGCGCGCAGGCAATGGCTTGCTGGACGGGGTGCTGGAATTGATCCCGTCTGCGCGTGTTGGATTTGTCGGATTGTACCGCGACGAGGAAACGTTGGAACCTGTCCAATATTACTTTAAGGTGCCGGAATCGCTGGAAGATCGCTTGGTGATCGCAGTTGACCCGATGCTTGCAACAGGTAATTCTTCGGTTGCAGCAATCGATTTGCTGAAGAAAGCAGGGGCCACGAATATTCGGTTCTTGTGCTTGTTGGCTTCCCCAGAAGGTGTGGAAACGATGAAAAAAGCACATCCAGATGTGCCAATCGTGACCGCCTCGGTGGATGAATGCCTGAATGACAAAGGATATATCATTCCAGGACTAGGGGATGCGGGCGATCGCATGTTTGGCACTAAATAGGCGATTTGGCTCTAGGAAAGATTGCTGATTTACGTTACTCTACACACTATATCTTGTGTGGGGGCACATAATGAAGACGATCAGAATTATTTCTATTGCCGTGTTGGCTGCGACGCTGGGCGTGACGGGCTTAAATGCGCGCACGTCACTGCGAAATGCAGACGAACCAACAGAGTTTCCGCCTGCCAGCTATAAAGCGAGCCAGTATGTGGACAGCGCTGGCTGTGCTTATGTGCGTTCTGGCCATAGTGGCCATGTCATCTGGGTGCCGCGTGTCTCACGTGATCGTAAGGTTTTATGTGGCTTCCAGCCGTCTTTGACAAATGCGCAGGCCAGTCTTCCGGTGATCCCAGACCCAGTTTTGCCGGCAGGTGCCAAAGCGCCATTGGCAACTGTGGCCACCACGACGACAATCCCTGAACAAGTGTCAGCCCCTTCGAAAAGAACATCTTTCCCTGCGGCGGCCCCCGTCAAGTTGGCACCTCAAGTCGAACCTGTAGCGCCTAAGCCCGTTGTCGCTGCTGCAAAAGCTGTTGTAAAATCAGCTCCTGTCAAACGCGCAACGCTGGCAGACGCTGAAATCGTGGGCCAGACTTGCGGTACAAATGCGGCGGGCCAACCTTTGCGCTGTACCGCGGCATCGACGCAATCCCCAGACTATATTTTGAAACGCTTGCCAGCTGGGATTACAGTGCGCAGAGCGGACGGTGGCACCTTGACCACGACAGAACCAACATTGGTGCGTGTGGCGATCAAATCACCAACGCCAGCCGTTGTTGCCCCCTCTGCGGTCTTACCTTTGCCACTCCAAAAAGCCCCGCAGACACAGTATCTGGTTGCTGCAACGGCGGCACCCGTCACATCCAATTGCAATGGCCTGAGTGGCAACGCTGCCCAGTACATGCGCACATCGTCAAAGCTCGCTGTGCGGTGTGGCCCTCAGGCTGTGCATCCCTCGGCCTATATTCAACGGGTCGCTCAAGCGAATGTCGATCTTGCTGAAGTCTCACGCAGAGGGCGCGAACTTGGTGTGGCGTATTCAGCGCCGGTGTCCGTGCAGACCCCTACGGGCTACCGCCGTGTATTTGACGATGGGCGTTTCAACCCAAATCGTGGTCCTCAAACTTTGGCAGGCGATTACCAACAAGCACAGGTTTGGACAAACACCGTTCCTTCCTATCCCGTCGAAACTGGCGTGCCACTGACATTCTGGCAGAAACTGTTTGGAATAGGTCCAAAGCCTGCGCAAGGCGTTGTAACTTATGCCCAGCCATCAGCGACAGAGACGTATCAAGACATTCGTGTTTCAACTAAATCCGTGGCACCGGTCATCACGCCCGTCGCGCGTCAGGCCGCCGCTAGCGGTCTGCGTTATGTGCAAGTTGGGACATTTGGCGTGCCGTCGAATGCAGATAAATCCATTGCACGTTTGTCAGCGATGGGGATGCCTGTGTCTTCACAGATCTTGAACCGCAATGGTAAGCAACTCAAAATGGTGCTTGCAGGGCCTTTCGCCAGCCCACAGCAAACCATGCAAGCTTTGGGGCAAGCACGGTCCGTTGGATATAGTGACGCTTTTGCACGTAAATAATGTCGTCGCACAGCGTTGTATTAAGTGAGAGAAGCCTCTGTTTTTGCAGGGGCTTTTATCGTTTTAGTATAGAAGACTGTGAACTCAACCCTCGCAGATGTTTTGCAAAGCGACCCAATCGCCGTCAACCAACACGGGGCGCGCAGACTGCACCCGTACGGCGTCTGCTTCGATCAATGGCAAAGTGCTGACGCCTGTGATGTCTTGGGCATAGGCATAGGGCGCGGTGCGGACTTCAGCTGTGGCAAAGCGGTCTATCAAACGCTCTGTGTCAATCGGCTCAAGGTCTTGACGCATCATCTCTTCGGCGTAGGCATCCAGTGCCTCGTCTGGAATTTCACCGCTGGTCAACAGCCGTAGTGATGTGATCAATCCGGCGCTGCGCAAAAGATGTTCAAGCGGGTCGGCATCTGCCGCACGTTGCTGCTCAGCCAAAACGAACCCTGCGACGACGTCGGGGTCTTCAAAGTCTTCGATCACGCTACGATTGAGCAAGATAATCCCGCCGGGCAGGTGTAGCGCAGTGTTGACGCCACTGCGTAAAACCACGATGTCGCCTGCTCCATTGGTCTGCAGCCTAGATTTAAGCGCCTGCAACGCGCGTGCACCATGCACAGTATCACATGGTTGACCGGACAGCCGCTCGATACGGGTAAGCAAAGCGTCACCAATCTGCGTGCGGGTGACGTTGGGAACAATTGTCACGGCTTGGCGCACTAATGCACCGGGCAGCCAAAAGATACCAAGTGCCAAAACGCTGAAACAGGCAGCGCCATACAAAATACCGCGCAACCGTCCATGATGCGACGACCCTTGAACAACAGCCCGTTGGATCTTCAAAATGGCCGCTATCATGGCCTCGTCTTCTGTTTCAAGACGTTCAGCGGTGTCTGGACCTGGGGCGAAAACAGCAAGACGTTCGGTAGCGCCATTCACGCGTTCGATTGCAGGCAAAGACCAATGCGACAGAGGCGTGTCGTTGGGATCACTGATCGTTAGCGTCGCTTCTCCCAAAGACACAATCACTTCCACCCGTTGGGTTTCCCCTTCAGGACGCCAAAGCGCTGATGCTTCGAGACGATCATATTCGGATAGCGCGGTCATGCGCGGGCTGCTCATTTATTGTTTCTTTGGAGCAATCTACCGTGGATTATGGTCCATAACAATCGACGGTCGCGTGATTTGGCGCTCGAAATGATGATTTGGCGGTTTTCGAAGTCCTCGGGTCAGGTTAGTTTGGGCCTATGATTATTTCACACGGTCGCAAATACATTTTTGTCCACATTCCCAAAACGGGTGGGACGGCGCTGAGTTTGGCGTTGGAGGGGCGTGCAATGGCGGATGATCTGCTCGTTGGCGATACGCCCAAGGCTGTGAAACGCCGAAAACGTATGAAAATGTTGAATTCGGATTGCAATTTAAGTAAACATGCGCGGCTTTCAGATATTGAGGCGGTGGTGCCGCAAAGCGCGTTGGATGCATATTTGGTCTTCACGCTGGTGCGCAATCCATGGGACAGGATCGTAAGCTACTATCATTGGCTTAAACTGCAAAATTGGGATCACCCTTCAGTGCATTTGGCCAAGACGGTCGATTTTTCGACGTTCTTGAATGATACGTCAACGCTCAAGTCCTTGGCGTTTCCTTATTCTTATTACGTGACCGACACTACAGGCGTAGAGCGCGCGGGACTTTTTATACGCCTTGAGACCCTTGATCAGGATTTGAGGCCTTTATGGGATCACCTTGGATTTTGCCTTAGTCCGATCGCGCGCAAAAACGCGTCACCGCGCATGCGTGATTTCAGGGGCTATTACACTGATGCTGATCGCGATGTTGTGGCAAAACTTTGCGCTACAGATATCGCGCGTTTTGGCTATGCATTCACGCAAACAGGTTTGCGCGATTAAAGAAATGATCTTATCTTCGTACCGTATATTTTTCTGGCTTGATCAGCATCAAACCGCGCGGCACTGTAGACGCTATCACGATATATTTTGACGCCGAACAGATTGTTTTTGTCAATGTCGGCGCCTTGGTTCATCGCCTGCCAGCGAAAGGCGATCTTGTGACGGGGCGGCCGGTGATGGCGCTGCCCTTTTGTCTATGACGGCGAGTCACGTCGCATAACATCTCGAGAATTTGACAGCAGGCCCATCAAAAACGCGCCTCGAATGTTCTGACTATTCGAGGCGCGTTTTGTTTTGGCTGGTAAAGGCCTAGGCCGCTTTGCTGTCTACGCCTGTGCCGAAACGTTCATAAAACGTCTCATTTGCGTCCGCGATGTCGCGCAGCAATGCAGGTGTTTCAAACCGCGAACCATGCGTCGCCGTAAGCTTGTCACACATGTCCACGGCTTTGGCGGCGCCGATGATGTCCAGCCAGCTGAAGGGCCCACCGGACCAAGGCATAAAGCCCCACCCCAAAATCGCGCCGACATCGCCTTCGCGAATATCCGTCAACACGCCGGCTTCCAAAGCACGCACGGCCTCAAGAACCTGCGCCATGATCAAGCGGTGCTGCACCTCATCCAATTCAGGCTGGCTTTCAGCCGTTGGGAACTCATTCGCAAAACCAGTCCAAAGCGCACCACGTTTGCCGCGTTCGTCGTAGTCGTAAAAGCCTGCGTTCACTTTGCGGCCCAACCGTCCTTGGTCTGCCATCCAGAACACAACCTCGTCCACGGCCTCGTCAGGGTAATCATCGCCCATGGCCTCCTTGGTGGCCTTGGCGATTTTCACGCCCAAATCCACAGAAGTCTCATCAATCAATTGCAACGGCCCAAGCGGCATTCCCAAAAGTTTTGCTGCATTCTCAATAAGCGGCAGCTCAACACCTTCGGCCGCCATGCGCACCCCCTCGTTGATGTAAGGGATGATGCAGCGGTTGGCGTAAAAGAACCGCGCGTCATTGACAACAATTGGCGTTTTTCGAATTTGTCTTACGAAATCAAGCGCTTTAGCCACGGCGATGTCGCCAGTCTTTTGACCTTTGATGATCTCGACCAATAGCATTTTGTCCACGGGGCTAAAGAAATGAATGCCGATGAACTGCTCAGGACGCATAGACGCCTTGGCCAATGCGGTGATGGGCAGGGTCGAGGTGTTGGTGGCAAAAATACAGTCTGCGCCAACGATTGCCTCAACTTTGGCTGTGACTTCGGCCTTGACAGACGGGTCTTCGAACACGGCCTCGACAATCAAATCACAGCCCGCAAGCGCGTTGTAATCGGTGGTTGCAGTGATGCGTGCAAGCACGTCGATTTTGCTGTCAGCGGTCTCTTTTTTGCGGGCGATGCCTTTGTCCAAAATACCTTCGGAATAGGATTTGCCTTTGTCTGCGCTTTCTTGTTTGGCGTCGATCAACACAACATCGATCCCCGCCTTGGCCGATACATAGGCGATGCCAGCCCCCATCATGCCAGCGCCGATGATGCCGACGCGTTTGACGGACTGATCGCTTACTTCGGGACGGTTGGCACCTTTTTCCAGCGCCTCTTTGTTGATGAACAAGGACCGGATCATTGCGCCAGACGAGGGGTTCATCAAGACATTGGTGAACCAACGCGCCTCGATCTTAAGAGCTGTGTCAAACGGCACTTGAGCGCCTTCATAGATTGCCGACAACATGGCTTTCGCCGCGGGATAGACGCCCTGCGTTTGGCCGTTGACCATGGCGGAGGCTCCGACAAAGGTCATGAACCCCGCAGGGTGGTAGGGCGCGCCGCCGGGCATTTTCCAACCCTTAGCGTCCCAAGGTTTCAAGATGTCAGCGTCCTTGGCCGAAAGCACCCAAGCCTTGGCCGATGACAATAGCTCATCCGCAGGCACAACCTCGTCGATGACGCCGCTGGCTTTCGCCTTTTTCGGGTCCATCATTTGGCCTTGCAACAAGATCGGCGAGGCTGCCATGGCGCCAAGTTTGCGTGAAATCCGCGTTGTGCCGCCCGCACCGGGAAAGATTCCGACTTTGATCTCTGGCAGGCCGATTTTGGCTTTCGCATTGTCCGCCGCGAAAATGCGGTGACAGGCCTGTGGCAATTCCAACCCGATGCCAAGCGCCGTGCCAGTCAGAGCCGCTGCAATCGGTTTGCCGCCTTTGTTGGTCTTGGGGTCCATGCCTGCGCGCTCAATCTTGCGCAAGATTGCGTGCATCGCCATCGTGCCCTCGAACAGCCCTTTGGCGGGGTTGTCGCCCGCGCTGTTTTTCATCGCGGCGATGATGTTCAAATCCATCCCGCCCGCGAATGTGTCTTTGCCCGAGGTGATCACCACGCCTTTGACGCTATCGTCTGTCAGGGCTGCATCGATATGAGCGTCCAGATCCGCAAGGCCTTCGAGCGAGAGGACATTCATGCTTTTGGCGGTGACGTCCCACGTGATAACGGCGACGCCGTCTGTGTCGATTTCATATGTAAAATCTGTCATCTGTTACATCCGTTCAATGATGGTTGCAGCACCCATGCCAGAGGCAATGCACAGCGTCGCCAAGCCCACGCCTTTGCCGGTGCGTTCCAGCTCGTCCAAAAGTGTGCCGATGATCATCGCCCCTGTGGCCCCAAGTGGGTGACCCATGGCAATCGATCCGCCGTTGACGTTAACTATGGAGCTGTCGACATCAAAGGCCTGCATAAAGCGCAAAACGACAGAGGCAAATGCTTCGTTCACCTCAAACAAATCGATATCAGAAATAGTCATGCCATTGTCGGCAAGAATTTTTTGTGTCGCGGGCACGGGGCCTGTCAGCATGATGGTGGGGTCTGTGCCGATTTTCGCGGTGGCACGAATACGCGCGCGAGGTTTTAGTCCGAATTTTTCACCAAATTCTTTGTTGCCGATCAGCACAGCGGCGGAGCCATCAACGATGCCCGATGAGTTGCCCGCATGGTGGATGTGATTGATCGCTTCCAAATGGGGGTATTTCATCAAGGCGACTCTATCAAAGCCGGGCATCACTTCGCCCATGTCTTTGAACGCAGGTCTTAACTTGGTAAGTGCTTCGATATCGGTGCCTGGGCGCATGTATTCGTCTGTGTCCAAAATGGTCAAGCCGTTTTGGTCCAGCACTGGCACGATTGAGCCCTTGAAACGACCGTCAGCCCAAGCCATTGCCGCACGCTTTTGCGACTCGACCGCCAAAGCGTCGGCATCTTCGCGGGTGAAGCCAAATTCGGTGGCGATGATATCGGCGGAAATGCCTTGGGGGACGAAATAGGTGTCCATCGCGATGCTCGGGTCGACCGCAATCGCCGCCCCGTCAGAGCCCATGGGCACGCGACCCATCATTTCTACACCGCCAGCGATATAGGCCATGCCAGCCCCGCCTTTGATTTGGTTTGCGGCCAGATTGACAGCTTCCATGCCTGAGGCGCAAAACCGATTGATCGCAAGGCCAGGGATGCGTTCATCAAGATCTGAGGCCAAAACTGCCGTGCGTGCCAAGCAGCCGCCTTGTTCACCAACTTGGGTCACATTGCCCCATATCACGTCCTCGACGGCGTGGCCGGTCAGCCCACTGCGGGTCTTGATGGCGTTGAGCATCTGCGCAGACAGGCGCGCGGCGGTGACCTCGTGCAGGCTGCCGTCTTTGCGGCCTTTGCCACGGGGGCTGCGCACCGCGTCGTAAATATATGCCTCAGTCATGTGTTCCTCCTCAGGCCCGATCCGCAGGGGATCCGGGCATCATATCGTAGGGGTGTTTCCAACCGGCAAGGCTTTCGATATTTCCCAGCCAGTGGTCAATATTGGGCCATTCGGCCCGTTTGAACCCAAAGGGTTCAGGGTAAAACAAGTAGCCGCAGCAAGCCGTGTCAGCGATGGTGACATCGTCGCCAACCAACCAGTCGCGGCCTTCCAGTGCTTTATCGAGCACCTTGAGTGCAGCCATCATACGACCCGTCGTAAAGGCGATCACATCAGGTGAGCGTTTCTCGGGGGCTAGGAAGTTGGTTAAAAACCGCAAGCCGCCAGCCGTGCCGGACATTTTTTGATTGTCCCACAGCACCCAGCGCAACACTTCGCGCGCGTCTGTGGGTGTTTTGCCACCCAGCTTGCCGGATGTATCGACCGAGTAGTGTTGGATCACACCAGATTGGCTTAGCTTGACATCGCCATCAATGAAATAGGGGACTTCGCCCATGATATTCATTTCAAGATATTCAGGTGTGCGCGCAGCACCGTTGAAAAAATCGACATAGACCGGTTCCCAGTCGATGCCGCATAAAGTGAGTGTGAGCGCCGCCTTGTAGGCATTGCCGCTTTCGCCGAAGCAATAAAGTTGAGCTGTCATTATTGGCCCTCCGTTTGAATATACATAGGGATGATCCGGCACGATATTAGGGGCGCGGTCAAGAAACTAGAGGCCGAATTGCCGTGAGGATCGGAAGCGATATAGTGCGTGGCGCGTCTCATTTTTTCCGTTCCTCCAAATCCGAATTGAACACCCGTAAGCGATGCTCAAGCTTTTCTTGATGCGTCACGGAAGAGAAGTTTTCGAAAAGAAAAGACAGTGCCTCTCCTTCATCCAAACCCGCCTCCCGCGAGAATGACTTGAGACGACGATAGCCATCTTCGGTCATTGAAACAGAAAAACGCCGCGTCATTCTAAATCGTTTGGGCATTGTAACGCTCCGTCATTTTTCAAAGGTTTGGTTGCTTATCACGCCGGTCGAATATGTTTCGATCTGGGGCAGATCGTTGAGGCCCGCAAGCCACGGGCACCGCGAGTCTACCCCGTGCTGACGTATAGGGGTATATGAGAAATCCGCTGGCAAAGTGGCGGCTGTAATTTCAATGCTATCACTGTCGTGAAAATTGAAAAACAGCGGTGTGCCGCAGGTGCCGCAAAATCCACGATCTGCGCGGTTGGATGAGGCAAAGCGAACAGGGGTGCCGTGCCAGATGATCCGATCTTGCGGGATTTCTAGAAAGGCCGCAAAAGGCGCAGCCATCGCGCGTTGACACATGCGACAATGACACAAAGTGGCTTTGGTGGGGCCTGCGGATATATCGTAGCGGACTGCGCCACATTGGCATCCGCCTCTTGTTGCGGGTGTGTCGCGCCAAAGGTCTGGGTCGTTCATTTGGGCTCCTGACATCAAAGCGCCCCGCCGAAACGGAGCGCTGTTTGTGTCAGCTTAGAATGCTTCTGTGGACAATGCCATGACAGGATCAGCACCACTCTCAACACGTTTCAACAGTGTCGTTGTCATCGGCAACTGACGGGCCATGAAGTAGCGCGCCGTGATCAGTTTGTTCTTGTGGAACTCGGGGTCTTCAGTGCCGTTTGCCAGCGCGTTCAGCGATGCTTGCGCCATGCGGCCCCACATCAACCCCAATGAGACATACCCAAACAGATGCATAAAATCATAGGACCCAGCCAGCGCTGCATTTGGATTTTTCATACCGTTTTGCATGAAATACATGGCCGCGGCCTGAAGGTCTTTTGAGGCGGCCTTAAGTGGAGTTGTAAAGTCTTCCATCTCAGGCGCATCAGCCGATTTGCAGAATGATTTGACCATATCGAAATAGGCCATCACATGTTTGCCGCCGTCTTGGGCCAGCTTGCGCCCGACAAGATCAAGCGCTTGCACGCCATTGGCACCTTCATAGATCATCGCGATACGCGCATCGCGGGTGAATTGCGACATGCCCCATTCTTCAATGTAGCCGTGACCACCAAAGACTTGCTGCGCATTCACGGTCGCTTCATAGCCCTTGTCCGTCAGGAAACCTTTGAGCACAGGGGTCATCAGCGAGATCAGCCCCTCGGCGTCTTTGTCTCCGCCTTTGTGCCCTGCATCAATCATAGACGCGCCCCAAAGCATAAACGCCCGCGCGCCCTCGATGAAAGACTTTTGATCCATCAAGTTGCGGCGAATGTCTGGGTGGACGATTAAAGGATCGGCAGGGCCAGTTGGATTTTGGGCGCCTGTCACAGCGCGCCCCTGCAGGCGATCTTTGGCGTAGATGACGGCGTTTTGATAGGCGGCTTCCGCTTGGGCCAGCCCTTGCATCGCCACGCCAATCCGCGCCTCATTCATCATGGTGAACATGGCGCGCATGCCTTTGTTCAGATCACCCAGCAAATAACCCGTTGCGCCGTCGTAGTTCATCACGCATGTCGAATTGCCGTGAATACCCATTTTTTCCTCGAGCGATCCCACTGAGACACCATTGCGATCGCCAAGGCTGGCGTCCGCGTTCACGTTGAACTTCGGGACGATAAACAGCGACACGCCTTTGATGCCTTCCGGTCCACCAGGTACTTTTGCAAGCACAAGATGAATAACGTTGCTCGACATGTCGTGATCGCCAGAGGAGATGAAAATCTTTTGTCCGGACAGTTTGTAAGACCCGTCATCTTGCGGCTCGGCTTTGGTGCGCATCAGCCCCAAATCGGTCCCGCAATGAGGTTCTGTCAGGTTCATCGTGCCGGTCCATTCGCAGGACACCATTTTTGGCAGATAAGTCGTCTTTTGATCGTCTGTGCCGTGCACCAAGATTGCGGAGGCAGCACCATGGGTGAGGCCGTGATACATGGTGAAAGCTTGGTTCGCCGCTGAAAACAGCTCGCCCACAGCTGTGGCCACCACATAAGGCAGGTCTTGGCCGCCGAAGTCTTCGGGCATGTCCAAACCCGGCCAGCCCCCATCTTTGATTTGCGCGAAGGCCTCTTTAAACCCTGTCGGCGTGATCACCACGCCATTCTCCAATCGGCACCCTTCTGTGTCGCCTGTGCGATTTAGGGGCGCAAGCACATCTGAGGCCAACGCACCAGCGGCCTCTAAAACGGCTAGGGTAAACTCTGCATCCAGATCGCTATATCCCGGCGTCGGGGCACCTGAAATATTAAGCACATCGTGCAAGACATATTGAATGTCTTTGGTCGGAGCTGTGTAATTGGGCATGTCGGCCTCCCTGTTTTTTTTCGGCGGGAGGGCCTAGTCTGCCGTCTCCCGTACAAGTGTGTTGTCGAGCGTGCTTTGCACCCACGCCATTTGTTCATCCAACTCGGCAAGAACCTGTTGAAGGTCCTCAACCTGTTGTTCAAGGTCGGTCTTGCGCGTTTTATAGGCGTCAAGCGCGCCCTCAAGTTGTTTTTTCCCTGCGTCTTCTTCGCTGTATAGTTCCAGAAGTTGACGAATTTGTTCCAGAGCGAACCCAAAACGTTTTCCGCGCAAGATGAGTTTCAATCGCGCCCGATCCCGGCGCGTGAACAGGCGCCTTTGGCCCTCTCGGATTGGAAACAAAAGTTCCTTTGCTTCATAAAATCGCAAGGTGCGCGGCGTCACATCATATGCGTCGCACATCTCGCGAATGGTCATCACCTCGTTAGTCATAATCAGTTCGCTCCAGTTCGGGTGTGCGTTAGCTTGGTCGGGCTCTTGCGGCCATCTGGTGCGGAATGATTTCTCTCGCTCGACACTACAAGCTTCGTCAGCACAGATGTAAACGTAACGTGACGTCATTCTCTACATGGTAAAATTTTCGACTCATTCCTTACAGAGCCTGCGAAACATTATTCCCCGTCAAGTCACAAAAACGGTTTGGGTGAAAAGGTCTATTTGGCCGAAATTCCTGAGATTTTGGTGTTTATATCGATTTGCTCAGTATCGAGTTTGGCCTGACCAACGCATGGAATCAAGCCTCAATGGCGATGCCCGATGTGCTCAAAACGGTGGTCTCCTTAAAAACGACGTTGCGTCGTTTCGCGCAAGTGTTGAAGGTCTTTGGTCCTTCAAAGGCAGTCGGGCTGCTTTTAGTGCTTTTCGATCATATTTTGGCGCAGCTGACTCAGCTCAGAAATAGCAGATTCGATTTCTAGTTGTTGACGTTGCAATTCGGTCAGCTGGCGATCTGCAAGGGCGACAAAAGCGTCAGATTGCGCGACCGTGCCCTCTTCATTGTAAAGCAAAAGCCACTGACGTATTTCTTCAAGTGAAAATCCATACTTTCGCCCGCGCAAAATCAATTTCATTCGTGCCAATTCGCGGGTCGTATAAAACCTGCTGCGCCCCTCTTTTTCAGGCGATAGCAATTCGATGTACTCGTAGTAACGCAGTGTGCGTGGAGTCACATCAAACTTGGAACACATCTCTTTGAACGTGAGGCGTTCGTTTGGCATAGGCGAATTCTCCTTGTATTAAAACTAAACCTTCTCGCGCCTGCTTGCAATGTGGTTCGACAATTTTCGAACGAGACATATAGAAACTAGCGCACAGTTCGCTGGTCATATATGGATCATACTTGACGCAAGTTTGCGTAGCTCACCCTGTCGACGCAGTCTAAATTATTGCGACCAACGGCGGGGGCACACTATCAATGGTCGTAATTGTAACTTGAATCGGATCTCATGGCACAATCTCGCACAAACACTGCCGCGCAGTTCATTTCCGCTTTGCCGCACGCGCAGGCTCTTGGGCTGTCGCTCACCCGTATCGGTTCTGGCGATGCTGAAATCAGTTTGCCCTATGACGAAGCCTTGATTGGTGACCTTGAAACGGGTGTGATTCATGGCGGGGCCGTCTCTGCGCTGATGGACACTTGTTGTGGCGCGGCAGTGATGGCACATCCAGACGCAGGGACTGCCACAGCCACGATCGATTTGCGCATCGACTATATGCGTGTGGCTGTGCCGAAGACAACAATTGTGGCCTTTGCCGAGTGTTTTCACATGACCGGCTCGGTCGCCTTTGTGCGAGCGACGGCGCATGACGGGACATCCAAAACCCCAGTTGCAACCGCGACGGGTACATTTGCAGTGGAGCGTGGAATGTGAAGCGCGCTGCACCCGAACCTGTAAAAGTCGTCAAAATCCGACGCAATTCTGCGCTCGAAGCTCTCAAAGCACGCGCGCCCTATGCGGCCTATCTTGGGGTCGAGTTTGAACGTCATGGCGATGAGTTGACCACGGTTTTGCCATTTCGTGCCGATCTTGTCGGCAATCCTACCCTACAAGCGCTCCATGGTGGCGCCATCGCGGCTTTCTTGGAAATTACGGCGCAAGTCGTACTCAGTTGGTCCGTTATGTGGCCGATGATTGAGGCTGGCGGTATAGTTGAGACTGTGCCTGCCTTGCCCAAAACCATTGACCTCACTGTGGACTATCTGCGATCCGGATTGCCACGCGATGCCTATGCGCGCGCACAGATAACACGTGCGGGACGTCGATTTTCATCGGTCCATGTTCATGCGTGGCAGGACAATTTTGATCGTCCTTTCGCTATGGCAACGGGACATTTTATGATGCCGACTTATGGCTGATGCAACTTCGCTAACGGGCGAGCTTACTCATAAACGTGTGCTCTCAATTGCGGTGCCTATCGTGTTGTCCAATGCGACAGTGCCAATCCTTGGCGCCGTCGATACAGGCGTCGTCGGGCAGTTGGGCGAAGCGGTGCCGATTGGTGCTGTGGCGATAGGCACGGTTATATTGTCGTCGATTTTTTGGCTGTTTGGGTTCTTGCGCATGGGCACCACAGGGCTTGTGGCGCAGGCGCGCGGCGCAGGGGATGCCGGTGAAGTGTCCGCGCTATTGTCGCGTGTCCTGATGATTGCTTTTTCGGCAGGTGTGGTGTTGATCGTGTTTCAAGTTCCGATCTTGTGGGCTGCGTTTCGATTGGCGCCTGCGTCAGCCGAAGTGGAAACGCTTGCGCGCAACTATATTGGCATCCGTATTTGGTCTGCGCCTTTTGCCATTGCGATTTTTGGCTTCACGGGTTGGCTGATCGCGTCCGAGCGCAGCCGTTCGGTTTTGATGCTGCAACTGTGGATGAATGGACTGAATGTCGTATTGGATTTGTGGTTCGTTCTTGGACTTGATTGGGGGGTGCAGGGCGTTGCCATCGCCACCGTTGTCGCCGAAGTCACCGGTGCGATGTTTGGCCTATATCTGTGTCGTTCTGCGCTAGGGCATCCTGATTGGAAATCCGTGGCCAAGGTCTTTGACATGGCGCAGTTGACCAATATGGCCCGCGTGAACACTGACATCATGATCCGGTCCATTTTGCTTTTGTCCATTATGGTGAGCTTTGCATTTTTCGGTGCAGGCTTTGGCGATCTGACTTTGGCGGCCAACCACATTTTGATGCAATTTATCTCGATCACGGCCTATGCTATGGATGGGTTCGCCTTCACCGCAGAAGTGATTGTGGGACAAGCCTTGGGGGCACGATCCCGAAGCGCCTTGCGACAAGGCGCGATCATGTCGTCGATATGGGGTTTGGGCTCCGCAATCCTTATGACCTTGGTGTTTGCAGTGTTCGGCGGCGCGATTATCGATACCATGACCACCGCGCCAGACGTGCAGTTCGAGGCGCGCAGGTTCCTGCCGTGGATGATCGCCGTGCCTCTCGCTGGTATTGGCGCATGGATGCTCGACGGTATTTTTATTGGCGCGACCCGTACCCGCGATATGCGCAATATGAGTGCGCTCAGCTTGCTGATCTATCTTGGGGCGGTTTATGCACTGACGCCGCTGTTTGGCGCGCATGGGCTTTGGGCGGCTTTGCTGATGAGCTATCTGGCACGCGGTGCGACTTTGGCGTGGAAATATCCTGCACTGGAATATGATGCGGAGCGCTAGACGCTCCGCATTTTAGTGGCTTTGTTTGGGCTGCAGGGCTTTACAGCCAGTCGCTGCGTTTTGTTCCAACGGCGTCCGACACATGTTCAAACCCACCGGCCTTTAGCAAATCGTCCAAGCCACGGGCAATTTGGGGCGCGAGCGACAATCCCGAATAGACCATAGCAGAATACAGCTGCACCACGGATGCACCTGCGCAAATTTTGGTATAGGCATCTAGGGCAGAGGACACGCCGCCAACCCCGATCAAAGGCACTTCGTCGCGCAAAATATTGGACAGTTGCGCAAGTACTTTTGTTGACTTTTCGAACAATGGGGCGCCCGAAAGTCCGCCCATTTCTCCTTTATGAGCACTTTTCAAACCGTCGCGCGATAGCGTGGTGTTGGTCGCAATTACGCCATCGATACCAGAAGTCTTGGCGACCTCTGCGATTTCAGCGATCTCAGTCGCATCGAGATCAGGGGCAATTTTGAGGAACACCGGCACCTCATGATCAAGACCTTTACGCGCATCCATAACGCCCGCAAGCAGCGCTTGAAGTGCTTCAGGACCTTGTAAATCGCGCAGTTTTTCGGTGTTGGGAGACGACACATTCACTGTCGCGAAATCAACGAAATTTCCGCAATGGGCCAAGACTTGCGCGAAATCTGCGGCGCGATCTTCGCTGTCTTTGTTGGCTCCTAGATTTAACCCAACAGGCACGTCAGAGTGATTGTTAGACAGGCGGCAGCGGGCAAGACGGCTGGCGATAGGCTCCATGCCTTCGTTATTAAACCCAAAGCGATTGATCACGGCGCGGTCTTCGGTCAGGCGAAACAAGCGCGGTTTAGGATTCCCAGGTTGGGCGCGCGGCGTTGCGGCCCCAATTTCGATAAACCCGAACCCTGAACGTGATAGCTGTGCGACGGCTTCGGCGTTTTTGTCAAAACCCGCAGCCAAACCGATGGGGTTTGGCATCTCTAGGCCTGCAAAACTTGTTTTGAGGCGCGACGATGTCACTGGTCCCGGCAATGGTGCGAGACCTGCGCGCAAAGCTGTCAGCGCAAAGTGATGCGCTTTCTCAGGATCGACTTTTCGCAGGACCTTCAGGCCAAGTTGTTCTGTTAGGCTCATAGCATGTCCTTTGGAAAAACATGGGTGTCGCCATCGATTGGCAAAGGTTTAGACCAGACCACGTCGTCAAGGCGTAACTTGCGATACAAATGTGGAAACAGCGCGCCCCCGCGTGAGGGTTCCCATTTCAATTCGCCTACCATGCCGTCTGTGTCGCAGGCCAGTAAGACCAGGCCTTCGATGCCTGAAAACCATTTGGCTGCGGTCTCAACGGCTTGATCAGCTGTTGAGAAATGCACAAAGCCATCGGCCAAATCAACGGGCGCACCTGCCGTTTCGCCGGCGGCTTTTAGTGCTGCCCATTCATCTGAGCGGAATATTTTATAAATTAACATATCCGCGTGATGCCAGCGTGCAGCGGAACCGTCAATAAAAATTAAAGCCAGCGGCTCAGGTGCTTTTGGATGAAAGGAATGATCAGATAGACCATTGTCATCACGATGATCGGGACCATGATCACGTTTCGTTGCCAAATACCCCAGCCTTGAGTGACAGGCATGAGCGTATAAAGAAGCAGTGTGACGAAGGGGTAGACGAAGATGAGCACGAAGGCTGCAAATCGAAGTCGGGAGGGTTTACGAGATGTGTTTGTCATGGGATACCCTTAATGGAACGGTGTGTCTCGTTTTATATGAACGATTCGTCTCGTTAAGTAAAGGGCAAAAAAAATGACGCAAAATGCAGTCGGTAAAAATGAAGTCGGTAAAATCGCACAACGTCGCTCGATTGGGGCACGTAAAAATCCCAATGCTGAAGCAGCCATTTTGGATGCAGCTTTGACACTTTTGCAAAGCAAAGGGGTTAAAGGACTGACCATGGATGCTGTCGCGAAAGAGGCAAAGGCAGGAAAAGCAACGATTTATCGTTGGTGGCCCACAAGAGGCGCGCTTTTGCTTGGGATCTATGCCCGTATAAAAGGACCACACACGCATTCGGATACAGGGCATATCGAAACCGACATCGCAGCTTTTTTGGACTATGTCTTTGAATTTTGGCGTGGTGACGCAGGCCCCGTGTTCGCATTGATTATCGCTGAGGCACAAAGTGATGCAAGTGTGGCCGAGGCTTTGGCTCAGTATCGCGCGGAACGGATTAAAGACTGGCTTGTTGTCATTGACCGTGCAGCAGAGCGCGGCGAATTGAATGTGACATTGGAGCGAGAGCAGATCGCGGATGCCATCATCGCTGTGGCATGGCACCATCTTTTGACCAACCGCTTGCACGTCAAGGGGGCCGAGCTTGTTCAGGTCCTAGGTTTTGGTATTTTGAAGTGACGGAAAACTGCCTGTCATATAGGCGTTGCAGGGTTGTGCCACAGCTTGGCGTAACGGCATCTTTGACTCAACGGTCAGACATGCCGCAGGTTAAGGAATCAAACAATTAGGGGGGCAGTTTTATGCTCAAAAAAATTCTCACAACATCTGCGATCGTCGCGCTGTCAACAAGTGCAGCCCATGCCGATTACACGCTGCATGTGCTTCATATCAACGATCAGCACAGCCGGATCGAACCGATAACCAAATACGACAATACGTGTTCTGACGAAGACAACACCGAAGGCAAATGCTTTGGTGGCTCCGCGCGTATTGCGACGAAGATCAACCAACTGCGCGATGAGTTGGCCGGTGAAAACGTGATCGTTTTGGATGCGGGGGATCAATACCAGGGCTCCTTGATGTACACGACCTACAAAGGCGACGTGGAAATCGAGATGATGAACCGGATCGGTTTTGACGCCATGGCTGTGGGTAACCATGAGTTTGACGATGGCGACGCGGGCCTTGAAAAGCTTGCGACACATGCTGAATTCCCAGTGGTTTCCGGCAACATCGACGTGTCTGCCTCCAACATGCTTGCGGGCAAGATTAAAGATCACGTCGTGCTTGAAATCGGCGGCGAAAAGATCGGGATCATCTCTGCTCTGTCCACCGATACTGTCGAAACCTCCAGCCCGTCTGAGGCTGTTATCTTTTCTGATGAGATCGAAAGCCTGCAAGAAGACGCGGACGCGTTGACAGCAGAAGGCGTGACCAAAATCATCGCCCTGAACCACGTCGGTGTGACAAAAGATCTTAAAATCGCTGAGCAAGTCTCCGGTCTCGATGCTGTCGTCGGCGGCCACTCCCACACGAAATTCTCAAACGAAAAAGACGCCAATGGCTATGCCTATGAGGGCGTTTACGCTTACCCAACCATGGTTGGCAACGTGCCTGTGGTTCAGGCTTATGCCTATTCCAAATATGTCGGCCATCTCGTCCTGACATTCGATGATAACGGCACGCTTTTGTCCGCAACCGGTGACACCATCTTGCTCGACGATTCCGTGGCAGAAGATGCCGCGATCAAAACACGCGTTGCCGAGCTCGCAGGTCCGATCCAAGAGCTTAAAAACAAAGTCGTGGCTGATGTGTCCGGCGATATCGACAACTCCGTTTGCCGTGCAGAAGAATGTCAGATGGGCACGCTCGTGGCAGACGCCATGCTCGATCGTGTGAAAGATCAAGGCATCGAAATCGCACTTCAAAACGGCGGCGGCGTCCGCGCGACGATTGGTGCTGGCCAAGTCACAATGGGCGCAGTGCTCACAGTTCTGCCATTCCAAAACACATTGTCCACATTCCAAGTGACTGGCGCGACCATGGTTGAAGCACTTGAAAACGGCGTGTCTCAAATTGAAGAGGGCGCAGGCCGTTTCCCACAAGTGGCCGGCATGGCCTTCACTGTGGATCCTGCAGCTGAGGCTGGCGCGCGGATCTCCGACGTGATGGTTGGCGGTGCGCCGATTGAGATGGACAAGCTTTACGGCGTTGTGTCCAACAACTACGTGCGCAATGGCGGCGACGGTTACAAAATGTTCGGCGATGCGGTGAATGTCTATGATTTCGGCCCAGACCTTGCTGATGTTCTGGCCGACTACTTGATCGAACATGCCCCTTACCAGCCCTACACAGATGGTCGCATCACTGTGAAATAAGCGCATCTGATTTGCGTCTAGAAACGATGGAAAGCTCCCGCTACACTGTGGGGGCTTTTTCTATGGAGACCGCCCATGAAACACCCGCTTGAAGACCTGATTGAGGCTAAAATTGCTGCGGCCCAAGCTGACGGCGCCTTTGATAATCTTGAGGGCATGGGCAAGCCACTTGCGCCTTGTGATGATCCTGAAAACATCTTGTTTTCACGCGTGGTGCGCGATCACGGTGGCGCGCCTGAGTTTGTGATTTTGGCACGTGAATTGGCGGATATGCGTATCGTGCTGACTGAGACTGGTGATCGCACGCGGCGCTATGAAATCATGAAAGAGATGTCGATGATGGAGGCCAAAATCGACATCGCCCGCAAGCAGTTCAGCCGCTAGATCATGTGTGGTCGCTACGCCTATACCTTGCCACATGAGGCGATGCGCCAGATGTTTGGCGCTGTGGTGGCGAATGATTTGCCCATAGTGCCGAATTTCAATGTCTGCCCGACGGATCAAGTGCATGTGGTCTATTCATCGGGTGATATCCGCAGACTTGGTGCGATGCGCTGGGGTTTTACGCCCTCGTGGTACAGGGCTTTGAATGATGGGCCGTTACTGATCAATGCGCGGGCCGAAACTATTGCGGACAAACCTGCCTTTCGCGAGGCGTGTCGGACACGACGCTGCATCATTCCGATGTCAGGGTTTTATGAATGGGACCGCGCAGGCGATGAAAAATTGCCGTGGTACATTAGGCCGTCACATGGTGGTGCCTTTGCTTTCGCGGGGATCTGGCAAGACTGGAAGCAGGCGGGCGATCAGGGCGGTGAGCGACGGCAAACCTGCGCAATGGTCACGACAGGCGCCAATGCCGCGATGGGCAAAATTCACCACAGGATGCCTGTGTTTTTGGCTGAAAAAGATTGGGGATTGTGGCTGGGTGAACAGGGCCACGGTGCGGCCACTTTAATGCGCCCTGCTGATGAAGACGCGATGCAGTTTCATCGTGTTAGCACTGAAGTAAATTCAAATCGTGCCTCAGGGCCGCAGCTGATTGAGCCCATTTAGCCGAACGCAATTAATCCAGCGGTGTTGCAAAGCTAACTAACAATGTCAGGGGATATATTGGAGCGGGCGACGGGAATCGAACCCGTGTCATCAGCTTGGAAGGCTGAGGTCTTACCATTACACAACGCCCGCTCTGTGCCCCGTGATTATTTCAAAGGGGATGGGGCGTCAAGCAAGATGTCGGACCTTTTTGCATATGCTTATGTGTAAGCTTGCCACAATATGTCATCAATCTACGATCAAACCGCTATTGAGGCCAACAAAACAAATCCCACTATCAAAAAACCACAGACGCGGCTGATGCGGTCTTTCACGGCATAAACGATCGGATCATCATGCATTTCGCCGCGGTGGGTGACCATGGCGACCCACGAGAGCCAAAACAATAACACCAAACAGATGCCCCAAAGCACAGGCGGATTTGCATATAAAAGCGACACAGAGGGCGAATTGATGTAGAGTGCCAAAACCATCACCGAGACATAGCCAGAGGCGATCGACATTTGCGACACGATGGCCAAATCATCAACGCGGTAGCCGCGCCCTGATGGGGCTAACTTGCCGGCTTTCGCGTTATCAACCAATTCGCCTTGGCGTTTGATTGCCGCCAAGGCGAAGAAAAAGAATACGGAAAAGGCCAAAAGCCACACTGAAATGACCACGCCTGCAGCGACACCGCCTGCGATGATGCGCATGGTGTAGAGACCAGACAGGACGCAGATATCGATCACCATGCGGCGTTTGAAATAGAACGAATACCCTGTGGTGGCGGCGAAATAGAGCGCCAGAACCAGTAAAAACACTGGCCCAACCAAAAGCGATAGGACTGCGCCAGCGCCCAGCAATCCTGCGGCCATGCCGGTGCCGTGGCGCATGGGAACGCTGCCTGCCGCAAACGGTCTTTGGCATTTGCGTGGATGCGCGCGGTCGGCATCAAGATCCAGCAAGTCATTGATTACATAAACAGAGGATGCGATTAGGCTAAAGGCCATAAACGCCATGATCCCCAAAAATAGTGTGGCCATATCCAATTGATGCGCCAAAAAAATTGGCACAAACACAAGGATATTTTTCACCCACTGATGGGGGCGCAAGGCTTTTAAATAGGGTTTGATGTCTACGGTGTCTCGGCCAAGATGGGTGATGTCTTTGCCCAAGGATTCTGCCTTTATGCGCAGCGCTTTGTGGGCATTGACGGTGACGATCTTGGTTGCTGCTTGCCAAACAGGTAAATCCGCATCGGTGTCACCCATATAGGCAAATCCAACATCACCGTAAGTCTTGGCCAAAAATTCGGCTTTGTTCGGACCTTTAAGGTTAATCGAGTCGCTTGACCCGTGCACTGCATCAAACACACCCAAATGAGCCGCAATTTGATCGGCTAGACTTTGATTGGTAGCTGTCACCAAAGCGACTTTTCCGCCACCTGACTTCCATGATGCAATATAATCCAAAACGTCTGAATTATAGGGCAGGGTGGTCACGTCTACATCGCTGGCGTCCGTCAATTCTGCTTTGAGTGCTGCTTTGCCTTTGCTCAAAGATCGGACAGCCTTGATGGCCGATCCCCAGTCTTTAGACGCTGCATTCCAAAAGGTTTCCAGCAGCATATCTGAATTGAGCAATGTCCCGTCAAGGTCCACGGCCAGCATCATGGTGGTGTCTGAGATCTCGCTCACTGCCTCGTATCCTTTTGCTGCTATCAGCTGTCGCGGTCTGTTGCCGCCGTTTTCTGCAGTTTGCCCGAATTTTTGCCCAAGCGCAAAGGGGATACGTGGGCAAGATGTGCATTGCCAGCCAGCGCAGTATTTCCGCCACGCCGTTTTGCCTGTGGATAGCTTGAAAATTCCGCTTGGCCCGCTGGTGTCAGCCCGCTATCACAGTGATCCAGCGTCATGAGGAGACTAGGTTTGGACCAAACAGCGCAGCGCATTGCCCGTATCATTGCCACTGAAATCGGTGCCGCCGCCACGCAAGTGGCTTCTGCAACAGATTTGCTTGATGGTGGTGCGACTGTTCCCTTCATCGCACGGTATCGTAAAGAGGTCACAGGCGGCTTGGACGACACGCAACTGCGCAATCTGGCCGAACGCCTGACGTACCTGCGCGAGTTGGAAAAACGTCGCAGTGCGATTGTCTCTTCGATCGATGAGCAAGGAAAACTGACGGCTGAGTTGTCGAAATCCATTGCCAGTGCCGACACCAAAGCCGCGCTTGAGGACATCTATCTTCCGTTCAAACCCAAACGTCGCACCCGTGCGATGATTGCCCGTGAAAATGGGCTTGAGCCCTTGCTGCGTGCTATTTTGGCGGATCGCAATGCAGATCCAGAGGTTCTGGCCGCAGCGTATCTAAGCGAAGCCGTCGTGACCACAAAAGACGCGCTTAATGGCGCGCGCGATATTTGCACCGAAGAGCTGTCAGAACGCGCTGGTTTGATCGGACGCTTGCGCGATTTCATGCGCCGCGAGGCGGTGATGTCCGCGCGTGTCAAAGACGGGATGCAGGACAAAGGCGCTAAGTTTTCCGACTATTTTGATCACAAAGAAAAGTGGTCTCAGATTGCTTCTCATCGCGCACTGGCAATCCTGCGGGCTTCGAAAGAAGACATTTTGACTGTCGATATTGCCCCTGACGCAGAAGAAGGCTTGCCGCGCGTCATCGCGATGGTTGAAGCGGAAATTGGCATCACCGGCAGTGGCAAAGGCGATACTTGGCTGCGCACTGTCGCCTCTTGGACGTGGCGTTTGAAGCTTGGGATGACCATGTATACCGAGCTTTTGGGCGATTTGATGCGTCGCTCGCACCAAGATGCCATCGATGTTTTTGCTCGTAATTTGAAAGACCTACTTTTGGCTGCCCCTGCGGGCCCGCGTGCCACGCTGGGTCTTGATCCGGGCATTCGCACGGGCTGTAAAATTGCCGTTGTAGACGCGACGGGCAAAGTTTTGGCGACAGAAACCATTTATCCCTTTCAGCCCAAAAACGATGTGCGCGGCTCAGAGGCTGCGATCTTGCGGCTGGTGCAAGCCCATGATGTCGATCTGATCGCCATCGGCAATGGCACAGGCAGCCGCGAAACAGATCGCTTGGTGGCCGATACGCTGAAACATCTGCCGCGTGGTGTCAAAGCCCCAACTAAGGTGATCGTGTCCGAGGCGGGGGCGTCTGTTTATTCAGCGTCGGAACTGGCGGCAAAAGAGTTCCCCGATTTGGATGTGTCGCTTCGCGGCGCGGTGTCAATTGCGCGGCGGTTGCAAGACCCACTAGCGGAGCTGGTGAAAATCTCGCCCGAGGCGATTGGAGTTGGGCAATATCAACACGACGTGGATCAACGTAAACTCGCGCAGGCCTTGGAAGCCGTGGTCGAGGATGCGGTGAACGGCGTCGGGGTAGATTTGAACATGGCCTCAAGCGCGCTCTTGTCACATGTGGCGGGGCTTGGGCCTTCAATTGCGCAAAACATTGTGGACCACCGCGATGCCAATGGGGCCTTTGCCTCGCGCAAAGCCTTGTTGAAAGTTGCAGGGCTTGGGCCAAAAGCGTTCGAGCAAGCGGCAGGATTTTTGCGCGTCTCAGACGGGACCGAGCCGCTGGATGCCTCATCCGTACATCCCGAGGCGTATGGCGTTGCGCGCAAAATCGTATCGGCGTGTGGGCGCGATATTCGGGCTATTATGGGCCAGCCTGAGGCGCTCAAAGGCTTGCGGGCCGAAGATTTCGTGGACGATAAATTCGGTCTGCCAACTGTGTGCGATATTTTGAGCGAGCTGGAAAAACCGGGTCGTGACCCGCGTCCGAGCTTTGTCACCGCCACTTTCGCCGATGGTGTGAACGAGATCAAAGACCTGAAACCCGGCATGCTGCTTGAGGGTACCGTGACAAATGTCGCCGCCTTTGGCGCTTTCGTAGACGTCGGCGTTCACCAAGACGGGTTGGTGCATATCAGTCAGTTGGCGGACAAATTTGTCAAAGATCCGCACGAGGTGGTCAAGGCTGGCGATGTTGTAAAAGTACGTGTGACCGAAGTGGACGCGCCGCGCAAACGTATCGCTTTGACCATGCGCAAAGACGGCATGGGCAAAGACGGCATGGGCAAAGACGGGGGTGGGGCGCAGGATGATAGCAAGTCTGGCGGTGCAAAAGCGGCGGCACCGCAAGGGCGTGGCGGTCCAGCCAAAGGGCATACCCGCGGATATCAGGGCAAAACCTCGGCCAGCCCGAAACCCAAAACGAACGTGCCTGCGGCCAGCACTGGGGCCTTTGGTGCTGCTTTGCTTGATGCGATGAAAAAGAAATAAACGTATTGTAAGACGCTTCTATCGACGTTGAGCTGACGCCGCGCACTTTGGTTTGCGCGGCGTTTTTTATGGCGCCCGCTGCGCTGTGCCATCTTTGTTCACGAAGACGTGGTCAAGGCACTGTACTCTATCATGTGGGCCTATCTGGGCTTAGGCTAAGTGAACGAAATCACCTGAGGCGCATCACATGACTGAGTTTTTTCTAAGCCACGAGCCCGTAACGCGCATGTCCGTATTTTTGACGGTGCTGCTGGTCATGGCGATTTGGGAAGTTTGGTCCCCGCGCAGACGTGTTGAGGTGCCGCGCCTGCTGCGCTGGTCCAACAATCTGGCTTTGATTGTCGTGGACAGTATCGCCGTGCGATTGCTTTTTCCGCTGGCCGCTGTGGGCCTTGCGCTCACAATGCAGGCCAAAGGCTGGGGGCTGTTCAATGTGATTGGTCTGCCAGTGTGGTTAGAGGTTCTGTTCAGCGTGGTGCTTTTAGATTTCGCGATTTATCTGCAGCATGTGGTGTTCCATCATGTGCCAGTGCTTTGGCGCCTGCACAGAATGCATCACGCCGATATCGAGATTGATGTCACCACCGGCTTGCGTTTTCATCCGCTGGAAATCGTGCTGTCGATGGCGTTCAAACTGCTACTTGTCTTGGTGCTCGGCCCTGCTGCCATCGCGGTGTTGATTTTCGAAGTGGTGCTGAATGCCAGCGCTTTGTTCAATCACTCAAACATTCGCCTGCCCAAACCCGTTGATGCGGTTTTGCGGTTGATCATTGTCACGCCTGACATGCACCGCGTTCACCATTCGATTGACCCCAAAGAGACGAATAGCAACTACGGGTTTAACGTGCCGTGGTGGGACAGGTTACTGGGAACATACATCGCGCAGCCCAAAGCAGGGCATGATGATATGCTGATCGGAATCGAGCTGTTTCGCGCCCGTCGCGAGCTGTGGGTCGACCGGATGATTTTGCAGCCTTTGCGGCGCGAAAAAGTCACGCGGCCGGGCAAGCCTGAGTGAGTTCAATGAGACGTTCAGGCCGTATCACGGCAGATGCTGCGTCGTGTCAATCGGATGCTCGAAGGCGTCTTTGAGTGTCTTGCGCAGTATCGCTTCAAAAGCGGCCGACAACGGATTGACCGCAACGCCTGCGCGTCGGACGAGGCCGATTTGGCGTTCAAATTGAAAGTTTTTGATCTCGAACGAGGCGACGCCAAAGTTCTGATACTCATAGAAGCTGCCCGACGGAGACAGGCTTAACAGGTTGAAATCGCGCACAAAACGTCCCACTACATCGGGGATGTTTGTCACCACTTTAAAGCGGGGCAAGGGTTCACGATTGAGCAGATAAAAGGCTTCAAGCGCAGAGCGCACAACCTCACCACGCTCAGGCACGACCCAATCTTGACCGCGAAGTTGTTCCAAAGACACCTCTAGGCCCGCAAGTGGGTGGGACTGATGACACAAGCCAACGATGTGATCATTCGCGACGATTGTGGTCTCAAACTCTTCGTCGTCTACCAAGCGATTGACCATGCCCAACACGACATCGACACGGTTTTCTTGTAGCGCCAATCGCAGACCTTCGGCGTAACTGGTGATCACTGTGTGATTGGCGTCGGGGAAATCGGTTTCCAACTCTACCAAAGCATCCTCAACAAATTTGATCAGCGCTTGCCCAACACCGATGCGCACCCGACCACTGGACCCAGATTCAAGCGCGGTTAAATCGTGTTTGGATTGTTCAATGTCGAACAAAATACGCCGCGCGTGGTGCTCTAAGGCTTGTCCGTAAACCGTCGGCATCAGGCCTCTGGGATGCCTGTCAAAAAGTTTGACGCCGTACTCATCCTCAAGCGTCAATATGCTTTTCGACAGTGCAGGTTGGCTAAGGTTCACCATTTGCGCGGCCCCCAGCAGGGTGCCTTGTTCCAAGACGGCGATGAAATGTGCGTATTGGCGGGGGTTTGCCATCATATCCTCATTCTGTTCACATTTCAGGTATTTCCAAAAGTTTCATTAGTCAAAAGAAAAGAAGATTGTTTTGTGGGTTGGGACATGTGAACCTTTGCGAAATTACCCGTGGAGGAGGACGTGTGATGATGCAATTTAGACAGGGGACTTTTAAGTCTCTCTCAAAAATCGGCGGTGCTGCAATGCTTGTGTCGCTGCTGGGTGCAACTGCGCTGACGGCCGAGACGCAAGTGCCCGTCAATGTGGTGATCAACCAGTCGCCGTGGCTTGAAGGATTCGCGGCCGTGGCTGATCTTTACCAAGACGAAACAGGTAATGAGGTCACTCTTGATGTGAACCCCTATGCGGGCAGCCTTGAAAAGCAACGCAACGCTGTGCGCTCTAGTGAAAGCGAATATGATCTTTTAATCATCAACGGGATTTTCTATCCAGAAATGTACCATGGTGGTTTCTTGGAGCCGTTGAAAAACATCGATCCCGATTTTGATCTCGATCCGCAAGTCTATGAATATGGCGGCACGCCTTGGTTCAATGCCGAGACAAAATCCATCGGCAAAGACACCGGTGATTTGCTGACTGTACCAGTCAATCCGAACGTGACACTTATGTTCTACCGTGCGGATCTGTATGAAAAAAATAGCTGGTCAGCACCGACAACCTTTGAAGAGCTTGCTGTAAATGCACGCGCTTTAAAGACCGACAAAATGTACGGCATCGCGCAACGCGCTGGTCGGGCTACTGTGTCGATCACTTGGGATTTCTTCCCCTATATCCAAGGCTTCGGCGGAGCTTACTTTCGCGATTCCGATGGCGGTGATTACTTTGTAACCATCAACAGCGAAGAGGGCCGCAAGGCGCTTCAAACCTATGTTGATTTGGCCACAGAACTGGGTCCTGAGAACTCTGCAAACTTGACGCAGGGCGATTTGATCCAGCTCTTGGTGACAGGCAAACTTGCGCATTCGGTTCTGCCGGCTGCAGCTTGGGCGCAAATGGATGATCCAAATAAATCCGCTGTCGTTGGCAAGATTGGCTATGCGACGTTGCCATCTGCTGAAGGATTTACATCTACACCAGCGCTTGGTCACTGGCTTGGCGGCATTCCGAAAAACATCCCTGACGCCAACAAAGAGGCAGCCCTTGCCTTTCTTGATTGGTTCCAACAGCCAGAAACGCAAATTCATTATGCTGAGCTTGGTGGCGCACCAGTGTCTGCCGCAGCCTATGAATCTGACTTCGCGGATCTTCCAGCGAACCGCTACATGCAAGCGATGCGTGTGGCCTCTCCTTTGGCGAAAGGCATGTGGACCATACCTGAGGGGGCCGAATTGGCTGCTATTATGGAGTTGGGTTTGAACCGTGCGGTTGCTGGTGAAATCTCGGTCGTAGACGCGCTCAATTCTATGGCCGCGGATCTCGAAAAAATCCTAGCAGATGCAGGGTATGAAACGGGACGCCTTCCTGATCTAAAGTAACGTTTTGTCACTGTTTGAGGGGCGCTGTGCGCAGTGCGGCGCCCCTTATTCGACCGCAATGATTACTACCGCTTTGCTAATATGTGGTGCGCCAGTCGATGCAATCTTTACCATGCAGCGCATCATTCCCTTTCTTTTTCACGGAGCAGCCGTTTACCCATGGCCCATCACAATTCCCTTGGGAAAGTCTTGTCCCTGACCCCCGCGGTTCTGATCTTTGCGGTTCTTGCCTTACTGCCGGTCATCAATCTTTTCATTGTGAGTTTTCATGAGGTTTCATGGCTTGGGGGTGCCAAGCAAATGGAATGGGTGGGCGTCGACAATTACATAGCCATCGGCGATGATCCGCTTTTCAAAGCAGGCGTGTTCAACACGATCATTGTGGTTTTGGTGGCCACGACAGCGCAGGTTGTTATCGGTCTTGGTTTGGCGCTGGCTTGCTCGTCTGTGGGGGACAAAAGCAGACCGTTTCGCGCGCTGCTTATCTTGCCGCTTTTGATCCCCGGTATTGTTATTGGCGCGATCTGGCGGTTGATGTACAATTCCGAGTTCGGGATTTTCAATCTGATTTTAGAATCCATAGGTCTGTCGGGCCATGACTGGCTTGGGTCGTCAAGCACGGCGCTGGCGGCGGTGATCGTTGTGGATGTGTGGCACTGGATGCCGTTCGCGTTTTTGTTATTGCTGGCGGCAGTGGAATCTTTGCCCCGCGATGTGTCAGAAGCGGCCAAAATCGATGGGGCAACAGCGTGGCAAGAGTTTCGCAAAGTGACGCTGCCGCTGTTGTATCCGGCTATTTTTATGACCTTTTTGTTCCGTGCCGTCATGGCCTCCAAAATCTTTGACGAGGTGTTTTTGCTCACAGCAGGCGGTCCGGGCACCTCAACAGAAGTGGTCAGCTTTACCATCTTTCAGCGCTATTTCTTGCAAGACAACGCAGGCTATGGATCGGCCTTGTCGGTGTCGATCATCTTCGTCGTCTCCGTCATCATCGTGATCGCCTTGAATGCCAACAAAAGCAAAGGGATGTCGCAATGAGCCACGCTGTTTCCAAACGCTACAACCGCACGACCAACTACCTGATCGGATTTTTGGTATTGGCTGTGTTCACCACACTTGCGCCTTTTGTCTATATCGCGATGTCGTCGTTTAAGACACAGATTTCGCTGCTGATGGGCGATGTCAAATTTACGCCGACATTGATGAATTACAACGAAGTGCTGTTCGACCGTACATCTGACTATTTGCGGAACTTTACCAATAGCGTTGTGGTCACGTCGATCAGCACATCACTGGTGATCGTGATCGCCTTCTTCGCGGGATATTCCTTGTTTCGCATGCGCTGGCCCACCTATGTGGTGAATATCTTTTTGATCTGGTCGATGGCCTTTAACCTGATCCCATCGGTGACACTGGCCAGTGCGTGGTACGATCTGGCGCGCTCCGTGGGGTTGAACAACGATTACATCGCTTTGATCCTTGCGCATATGACGCTGCATTTGCCGATGGCGTTGTGGTTATTGGCGTCGTTTTTCCGCGAAATCCCACGCGAGTTGGAAGATGCCGCCTATGTGGACGGGGCGTCATTTGTAACGCTGGTGCGCCGCGTCGTGGCACCTTTGATGATGCCGGGATTGATGGCGACGGGCATTTTGATTTTCGTGTTCAGTTGGAATGAATTCCCCGTCGCGCTTGCCTTGACCAACAATGATACGGGCACTGTGCCTGTGGCCATCGCCAAATACGCGCAAGAAGAAGAAATCAAATACACGCAAATGGCGGCGGCCTCGGTTCTGTCAGCTGTGCCAGCCTTGCTGGTGTTGCTGTTCGGGCAACGGTTTATCGTGCGCGGTTTGACGGCAGGGGCGGTTAAATGAGCCACACAATCGCAGGTCAGAACCTAAGCACACTGCACGAGGTGAGTGCGGGCATGAGCACCTTCGCAGGCGCGCGCCTTGTGACTTTGGAGGATGGTGCCGAACGGGGCATGCGCGTGATTGAAATGCGCTCAGGCGGGGGGCTTGAGTTTGATGTCATCGTGGATCGTTGTGGCGACATAGGACGGCTGTCTTGCGACGGGCAAACTCTGTCGTGGCACGCCGCAGGGGGGCTGCGGTCGCCGTGGCTGATGGATGCTGAGGGTGACGCAGGCCAAGGATTCTTGCGCGGCTATGGCGGATTCTTGAACACCTGCGGGTTTGATCATATCCGCCAGCCAGATTGGGATAACGCCCTATCTGATGTGCCTGTTGAATTGGCGCAGCAAAGCTTTCCGCTGCACGGCAAAGGTGCGTTCCAACCCAGCGTGATCCGCGGCTATGGCGTGAATGATGATGTCGAAATACCTTATGTTTTTTGCGAGATCGAATGCGTCCAAGCGATCAGTTTTGGCACCACATTGCGGTTGCGCAGGCGTATTGAGACAGCTGTCGGATCGCGCAAAATCACCATCCACGATGAGGTGCGCAATATTGGTACCGTGGCTGCGACGCATATGCTGCTTTATCATTTCAACCTCGGCTTTCCTTTAGTGGCCGCGGGCTCAGGGGTAAATGTGGGGAACAGCGCGCCGATTTGGCACTCCGCCCCGCATGACGCGTTGGCGCCTTTTGTGGCTCCTGATCCAGAGGTGCAAAACCTGATTTCGGTTTTCCAACACACGGATGAGACAGCGCAGGTGCGTGTCGATAATATCGTCGCCAATCTTGGCGTTCTGTTCGAATACCCATCCGCACAGCTGCCTTTTTGCCAGTTGTTGCGCATGCAAGGGCCTGGTGTCTACGGCATCGGGATCGAGCCTTGCACAGCAGGCGGGCGCACACGGAAAGACGCGCGCGACGCTGGCGATATGATCATCCTGCAGCCCGCGCAAAAACGACAGTACCATCTTTCAATGAGCCTCACCAAACCGCAGACCACTTAGGGGAATACCTTTATGCGTGCCATTTTACTCATCTTTGATTCCCTCAATCGCCACGCCTTGCAGTGCTACGGCGGCACCGAGATTGCCACGCCCAATTTCGATCGCTTGGCGCAGAAAACCGTGACTTATGACAATCACTATGTCGGCAGCCTGCCTTGCATGCCCGCGCGACGTGATATTCATACGGGGCGCTTAAGTTTCCTGCATCGCAGTTGGGGTCCACTGGAGCCTTTCGACACATCCGTGTTTGAAACGCTACGCGAAAAGGGCGTCTATTCGCACCTGATCACCGACCATTATCATTATTTTGAAGACGGCGCGGGCAACTACCACACGCGCTATGATTCCTATGATTTCTTGCGCGGGCAAGAGGGCGACAAATGGGTGCCAACGCTTGATCCACCGATTGAGAAATGGAAGACCCAGTACCACGAAAAGCAGCAAAACTTCACGCCAGGATCTTTGCAAATGCAAAACATGGCCAATCGCGAACGCATTGAAGGCGAAGAAGATTTTTCATCCACCCAGTGTTTCGACGACGCTGAAGGGTTCTTGGACGCCTATGCAAAAGCCGACAATTGGGTGTTGCAGATCGAAACCTTTGATCCGCATGAGCCTTTCATAGCGCCCCCCGGATACCGCGCGGAATTTCAAACAGACAAGGAACCGATTTTCGATTGGCCGCATTATGATCGCTATATCGATGGGTTGCCGGAAAACGAGCTTTTGCGGAACAACTACAAAGCTTTGATTGCACATTGTGATGCCCAACTTGGTCGGTTGCTGGACAAGATGGACGCCTTGAATATGTGGGACGATACGATTTTGATCGCGACGACAGACCATGGCTTCTTGCTGGGCGAACATGAATGGTGGGCAAAAAACCGGATGCCGTGTTACAATGAAGTGGCGCAAATTCCGCTGTTTGTGCATCATCCCGACCATGTGAACCAGGCCGGCACCCGCCGGGCAAGCCTGACGCAGACCATCGATATCATGCCTACTTTGCTTGACTGTTTTGAGCAACCTTGCGACATCGGGTCAACCGCGCGATCCATCTTGCCGACGCTGAAAAATCCGCAGGAAAAACTGCGCGATGTCATCATCTATGGCTATTTCGGCGGGGCTGTGAATGTCACGGATGGGCGCTATACTTATATGCGCTATCCTGAAAATATGTCGGCGACGAACCTCAACGAATACACGTTGATGCCTGCGCATATGTTGGCGCCTTTTTCAAAGGACGAGCTGAAACAGGCGACGTTCTGCGACGATCTAGACTATGCCAATGGTTACCCCGTATTGCGTGTGCCTGTGCATGAAAATTCCCATTGGTTCAATTCGCATGGACCGGGGGGGATGGCTGATTGCAATAGCGTTCTGTTCGATTTGGACACAGACGCAGGCCAGTTGTCGCCCTTGCAAGACGCCGATTTAGAAGCGCGCTTAGCGGCTGAGATCAAAGACCAAATGCAAAAGAATGCAGCGCCCCAAGAGGCGTTCACCAGACTTGGATTTTAACTGAGGTTGCCCTCGTTAGATCACCCAAAAGACACTGCAAGGAGAGAACATGTCGTTTGTCACACTTAGGAACGTTCGAAAGTCCTACGGGGCGTTTCCGGTTCTGCATGGCTTAAATGCCTCGATCCAAGAGGGAGAATTCGTGGCGATTTTGGGCGAAAGCGGCTGTGGAAAATCGACCTTGCTGCGCATGATCGCAGGACTGGAAGACATCACTTCAGGCGAAGTGGAAATTGGTGGCAAGGTCGTCAATGATCTGTCGCCGCGGGATCGCGATATCGCCATGGTGTTTCAAAGCTATGCGCTTTACCCGCATATGACCGTGGAAAAAAACATCTGTTTTCCGCTCGAACTGGCCGGCATGTCGGATGCCGAGCAAAAGAAACACCTCAGCCGTGCTGCCGATATGCTCAACTTGGGCGATTACCTTCAGCGCAAGCCAAAAGATCTGTCTGGCGGGCAACGCCAGCGGGTCGCCATGGGGCGTGCCATCGTGCGCGATCCCAAGGTGTTCTTATTTGACGAACCCCTGTCCAATCTTGATGCTAAACTGCGCGTTCAAATGCGCTCTGACATTCGCACATTGCAGCAAGAGCTTGGCACCACGGCCATTTATGTGACCCACGATCAGATCGAGGCCATGACAATGGCGGACCGGATCATGTTGATGAACGCAGGCAAAATCGAACAATTTGGCCCACCACTTGACCTGTATGATCACCCAAGCAGCACCTTTGTCGCCGCTTTCGTTGGCTCGCCGCCGATCAATTTGGTCAAAGGGGAAATCAAGTCTGGTGCGCAAAGTGCGTTTGTCACTGACGGTATTCGGGTGCCCTTGCCGCCGAACACTTGGGCGGCGGGACCGGTAACCATGGGCATTCGCCCCGAAGATATTTCGATCGCTCAAGACAATCAGACTGCCAATGCCGAAGGCCGTGTCGAGGCGATGGAATGCACAGGGGAACGGACGATTTTAGAGGTCCGCGTTGGTGACAACAGCATCAATCTGTCGGTTGTCGAACGTCTGCCGCTTGCCAAAGGGGCCATGGCGACATTGAGCATTAAACCCAATAAATGCCTCTTTTTCGCGCCCGATGGTCAAGCCATTCAGGCTGCATGATTGGTGGTTCTATGGCCGCTTTTAGGGCAGCGTCATTTGACTAAAATGAGCGCTTTTCAAGTTGAGATTTAAAAACGAATACACACAGAAATCAGGAGAAATAGGCATGGCTGCGCGTCACCAAAATTACATTAATGGCACTTTTGTCGATTCGAATGACGGTGGATGGATCCCCGTTTTGAACCCTGCGACGGGAGAAGCCCTGTCTGAAATTCCAAACACGCAGAGCAGCATTGTCGGTGATGCAGTGGACGCCGCAAAGTCCGCGCAACGTGCATGGGAAGCAACGCCTGCGATTGAACGCGCAGGGCATTTGCGGGCCATTGCGCAAAAGCTACGCGAAAACGTGCCACTGCTTGCTGAGACGATTGTAAAAGAGCAGGGCAAAACCATGGGCTTGGCGGAAGTCGAGGTCAATTTTACCGCCGACTACATGGATTACACCGCTGAATGGGCGCGTCGTTTGGAGGGCGAAATCCTGCCGTCTGACAATCGTGGCGAAAACATCTTTATGTTCCGTCAGGCCATTGGGGTCGTGGGCGGCATTTTGCCTTGGAATTTCCCGTTTTTCTTGATCGCACGCAAATTGGCGCCAGCGTTATTGACGGGCAATACCATCGTCATAAAGCCGTCGGAAGAAACGCCAAACAACGCGGCCTTATTCGCCAAACTGATGGACGAGACAGATTTGCCCAAAGGTGTCGCGAACTTTGTCTACGGGGCAGGGGGATCAACGGGTGCTGCGCTGTGCGACAACCCTGATGTCGGGCTTTTGACCTTTACAGGATCGGTTGGCACAGGCTCACAAATCATGCGCGCTGCCGCGAACAATATCACTAAGGTTAACTTGGAACTGGGCGGCAAAGCTCCGGCGATTGTGATGGCCGACGCGGATATGGACAAAGCTGTTGCAGCGATCGTCGCGTCGCGGGTGATCAATTCAGGCCAAGTGTGCAACTGCGCTGAGCGCGTTTATGTCGAAGCCGCCGCCGAAGATGAATTTGTGACAAAGCTCACCAAAGCCATGGCTGCGACCAAATTTGGTGATCCGATGCAAAATCGCACTGTCGATTACGGCCCTATGATCAACAAAGCAGGTCTAGATAAAGTTGCGGGTCTGGTCGAGCGCGCCAAGACCGCAGGTGGTACGGTTACCACAGGGGGCGAGGTGGCGGACACAGCGTGCGGCAACTACTATCAGCCAACGGTGATCACCGGAGTCGCACAAGATGCTGAGATTATGCAAAAAGAGGTCTTTGGTCCTGTGTTGCCGGTTAATGTTGTCAGCGGCATGGACGAGGCCATCGCGCGTGCGAATGACAGCGAATACGGCCTAACATCGTCTATTTACACCAAGGATATCAGCAACGCGATGCGCGCTGCGAATGAGTTGAAGTTCGGCGAGACCTATATAAATCGCAACAATTTTGAGGCGATGCAGGGCTATCACGCAGGCGTGCGCAAATCGGGCATTGGTGGCGCCGATGGCAAGCATGGCTTGTTGGAGTTTACGCAGACACACATGGTGTATCTGCAAACGTGATCCGGCTTTCGGCACGCCCTACAGCTTTGGGGGTGCCGAACACCTATTGCGGTGTGTCTAAGGGGCTTCTTCACCGTTTCTGAAGGGACTCAGGGTGTCGACAATGAGGTTGCGTACGCGGTCTTGCACCACTGAGCCACGCCCAGGGCGCGAAATCAAAAACATGTCTGATCGAAACTGCATCGGTAAATCGACTTCGCGGTAGATCACGTCATTCATCTGTATGACCCGCGCAGATCGAGGTACGACCGCGACACCAAGGCCATGGTTTACAAGGCTCACCACAGCATGTGTTTGGCTGACCTCAAAACGCGTGTCGGGAACGACATCACAGGCGTAGAACAAAGCGTTCAAAGTCTCTTTCAAGTAACCGCCTCGGTCCCTTGTGAAAGAAATATAGGGTTCACCGTCAAAATCTGCCAGCGAAAGGTCTTCTTTTTGTGCCAAATGGTGTGCTTTGGGAATGGCCAGAACGAAGGGCTCACTGATGACTCTGATGCGATCCAGTTCGCCTCTTGGGGCTTCCATCCGCGTTAGTCCCAAATCAATGCGACCAGACCTTTGCGCTTCTATGACCTCGTACCCCATCATTTCGACTGGGGACAAAGACACATTGGGCATCTCGGTGGCCATGCGTTGGGCAATCAAAGGCATGAATTTAAAGGCCGCCGAGGGCACAAATCCCAATGCGACATTGCCAGTTTCACCCCGTTCAGCCTGACGAGCATTTAGGACAGCGTGTTCAGATCGTTGAATAATATCTACTGCACTGTGATAAAAGCTTTCACCTGCGGATGTTAAGCGCACATGCCGTGTGCTGCGTTCCAGTAGGACCAAATTTACCCGTTCTTCCAAAATTTTTATCTGGCGCGACAGGGGGGGCTGAGTCATGTTCATCCGCTCGGCTGCGCGCCTAAAGCTCAGTTCTTCTGCGACGGCAACAAAGCATCGCATTTGAAAGTACTCGAACTGTCCTTGTGCCATTGAACTTCCTTAAGGTTGGTGAGTTGTCAAAAAATATTGATCTAATTAGTGTATCATTGCAATCCACATTTGGAATTTACATGTCGATGTTCATCCTCAATCGTAGGGTTGGGGAGCGGCATTCATAAAAAAAATGACTTTTAATCACATTTTTGAATGCCTGGTCTCCATTCTTTAGGGAGGATAAATATGACTATTAAAACACACCTTTTCATAGCGTCGGCGCTTGCGTCCGCTGTAACATTCGGTGCGCAAGCTCAAGATAATTCCGTGACGGTTGTGCTGTCAGAAGAACTTGAAATTGTAGAACCGTGCTCGTCGACCAAATCGAATGTTGGTCGTGTAATTTTCCAAAACATTTCGGAAACTGTGACCGAGATGGATCCAAAGACAGGCCTTGAGCCACGCTTGGCTGAAAGCTGGGAAGACATGGGCGACGGCACATGGCGTTTCAATTTGCGCCATGATGTCGATTTTAGCGACGGCACACAGATGCGTGCGGATGATGTTGCACATTCGCTTGTTCGTATGAAATCGCCGGCAATTGCTTGTGAAATTGGCGCCAAATTCTTTGGCGGCATCGACATCACGTCTAATGTGATCGACGAATACACAATCGACGTGACAGCAAACCCAGCCCAGCCGATTTTGCCGATGTTGATGTCAACTGTGACTGTTACACCCGCCGAAACGCCGCTGGACAGTTTTGTCGATCATCCGATCGGCACAGGTCCATACACGTTCGACGAATATGTGCGTGGGCAATCCATCACGTTGACTGCCAACCCAGACTATTGGGGCGCGCAACCAACTGTGCAATCCGCGACATATGTGTTCCGTGCAGACAGTGCAGTGCGCGCCGCTATGGTTGCCGCTGGCGAAGCTGACATTGCGCCAAACATCGCTCTTCAGGATGCGACGGACGCTGCAATGGACTTTTCTTACCCCAACTCGGAAACTGTTTTCTTGCGTATTGAGCACGCACAGCCGCCACTCAATGATCGTCGCGTCCGTGAAGCTTTGAACCTTGCAGTTGATCGTGAGGCCTTTGTTGGCTCCATTCTTGCCAACGGCACATTGTTGGCGACGGGTATCACACCGCCTTCCACGATTGGCTATAATTCGGACCTAAAACCCTACCCATTCAACCCTGATCGTGCCCGCGCGTTGCTTGACGCAGCGCGTGCTGATGGCGTGCCTGTGGATATGGAAATCACTTTGATCGGTCGGACCAACAATTTCGCCAACGTGTTGGAAACGATGGAAGCACTGCTTGCCATGTACCAAGACGTGGGCTTCAACATGAAGCTTGAAATGGTCGAAGTTGCAGAATGGCTTGAGCGCTATGCCAAACCGTTCCCTGAAAATCGTGGTCCTCAGTTGATTGAAGCACAGCACGACAATGCCAATGGCGACCCCGTGTTCTCTATGTACTTCAAGTATCATTCTGAAGGTCAGCAATCCGGTCTGACAGATCCTATCGTTGATGCAATGATCGCCGATGCAACGGCTGCGACAGGTGACGAACGTGCTGAGAAATGGAGCGCGCTTTTCGCGTACATTCACGAGGAATCAATCGCAGACGTTATGTTGTTCCACATGGTTGGGTTTAGCCGCGTCAATGAACGTCTGGACTTCACACCATCGATCCGGACCAACAGCGAACTGCAGCTTTCGCAGATCCAGTTCAAGTAAACTGACTTTGGAACAGGCAGCCTGTCTGCCTGTTCTCGCCTCATTCAAGGATCAATTGTTATGCTGAAATTCTTGGGAACCCGCGCGGTTGCTAGCGCCATTTCCCTTGTCGGGTTGGTCTTGCTGGTTTTCTTTTTGAGCCGCCTGACGGGTGACCCCACCGGATTGTATCTGCCGCTTGATGCATCCGAGGAAGCCCGAAACCAGTTCAGAGAAATCCATGGTCTAAACGACCCGATATTTATACAGTTCCTCAACTACTTGGGCGATCTCATACGTCTTGATTTCGGCGAGTCCATTCGCCGGTCTGAACCGGCCATCGATGTCGTCATGCGCGGCTTTGGTTGGACCTTGCAGCTGGCTGCTGTCACTATGTCATTGGTCGTTGTCTGCGCTGTTATCGTCGGCTCGCTGGCTGCGTTTCATGTTGGAGGGGTCTTTGATCGCATCGCGACATTCTTTTCGCTGATCGGCGCAAGCGCCCCTGACTTTTGGATTGCCATTGTCGCAATCGTTATTTTTTCCGTAAACTTGGGCTGGGTGCCGACATCTGGCACGGGCACCGTGTGGCACTGGATTTTGCCAGTGTCGGTGTTGTTCATCCGACCTTTTGGTCTCATTTTGCAGATTGTGCGCGGATCGATGATCACGGCGCTGAGCTCTGCCTATGTGAAGACCGCCCGCGCTAAAGGCATTAAGAACCGCACCATCATCTTCGTGCACGCCCTTCGCAACGCCTTGTTGCCTGTGATCACCATCATTGGCGATCAAGCGGCGGCGTTGTTGAACGGTGCAGTTGTTGTCGAGTCCATTTTTGGTTTCCCAGGTGTTGGTAAACTGATGATCGATTCAATTTTGCAACGGGACTTCACCGTCGTTATGGCCGCAATCTTGGTCACCGCGACCGCGATCTTTGTAATGAATCTCTTGATCGACATTCTTTACTCGATCCTCGATCCTCGTATCAGGTACTGACCCATGACAGATCCTACACTTCATACTCCGATCCTTCCGGATGTCCCCGAAGCCCCCAATCCGGTGACGCAGATGTTGCGGATGCTTTGGAACGATAAATTCGCCTTTGTCTCTGTGGTCATTCTGTTGATCATTTTGGTTTGCGCCATCACCGGTCCGTTGTGGTTGGAAGATATCGCGACGAAACAAAACCTTCGGGGACGTAACGCGCCGCCGTTTGATTTCTCAACAAGCTGGCCATATTGGCTGGGCGGGGACGCATTGGGTCGTCCTTTGCTCGCACGGATCATCGTCGCGGCGCAAAACACAATTTTTGTCGCCGCAGGGGCGGTATTTTTCTCATTGACCATCGGAACTGTGCTTGGGTTGATTGCTGGCTATACCTCTCGGATTATCAGCCAAGTGATCATGCGCCTTGCCGATATCGTGATGTCGTTCCCGTCGCTTTTGCTGGCTGTGATCGTTTTGTATACGCTCGATAGTTCGGTGTTCAACTTGGTGATAGTCTTGGCAATTACGCGCATTCCGGTTTATCTGCGCACCGCGCGCGCCGAGACATTAGAGGTGCGTGAGAGGATGTTTGTTCAGGCCGCACGTGTCATGGGGGCCTCGAATGGTCGGATTATTTTCCGTCATATCCTGCCGATCGTCTTTCCCACCTTGGTCACAATCGCAACGCTTGATTTTGCCTTTGTTATGCTTGCTGAATCGGCACTGTCTTTCCTCGGCATTGGCATTCAACCGCCTGAAATCACTTGGGGTCTTATGGTGTCACAGGGACGTCCCTATTTGACCTCGGCGTGGTGGCTGTCGTTTTGGCCAGGGATAGCGATCATCCTGACGACCTTGTCTTTGAACCTTGTGTCGCATTGGCTGCGCACGGCGCTTGACCCTGCACAACGTTGGCGTTTGGAAAATGTGAGGAAGAAAAATGGGTGAACGTCTTTTAGAAGTTCGGAATCTTTCGGTAGATTTCCACACGTCTCATGGCACGGTGCACGCTGTGCGCGATGTAAGCTGGCATCTGGAACGCGGTGAAACTTTGGCCATTTTGGGCGAATCCGGTTCGGGCAAATCAGTCTCTGCATCAGCGATCTTAAACTTGATCGATATGCCACCGGGTGAAATCACTTCGGGTCAGATAGTGTTTGAGGGCAGGGACCTGCTGACCATGTTGCCTGAAGAGCGGCGGCAGTTGAATGGCCACCGCATCGCGATGATCTTTCAAGATCCGCTCAGCCATCTCAATCCCGTTTACTCTATCGGCTTTCAGATTGCAGAGGCGATGACCGCGCATGGTGTCAACAAGGGGCAAACCCGCGCCAGAACCATCGAGCTGTTGAAACGTGTTGGCATTCCAAATGCTGACACGAAAGTGGACGCTTATCCGCATCAGTTCTCAGGGGGACAGCGTCAGCGGATCATGATCGCTATGGCGCTTGCGCTCAAGCCTGATATCTTGATCGCTGACGAGCCGACAACCGCACTGGACGTGACCGTGCAGGCCGAAATTCTTGCCTTGCTGGAAGAACTGCAAACTGAGACTGGCATGGGCTTGTTGTTGATCACCCATGACCTTGGTGTGGTTGCTGAAGTTGCGGATCGCGTTGTCGTCATGAACAGCGGTGAAATTGTTGAAACCGGCAGCGCAAGTGACGTCTATCACAACCCTCAGCATCCTTATACGCAGCAGTTGATCGCCGCGATTCCTGGCAATGGCCAAATGGCGAGCCAATTGGCCCAGACCACGCCCATGCTTGAAATCAAAGGGTTGTCGAAACACTATGGTGCGTTCATCGCCCTAGAGGACGCGAACCTGACGGTCCTTCCGGCTGAATCTGTTGCCATCGTTGGCGAGTCGGGTTCTGGCAAATCTACATTGGCGAAAACAATTCTGCGACTAGAGGATGCGACGGCTGGAGAAGCCTTGTTCGAAGGGCGAGACCTTGTGAAGATGGCGCCTAAAGAGTTGTTCAAGATGCGGCGTGACGTGCAAATGGTGTTTCAAGACCCCACGCAATCACTCAATCCGCGAATGTCGATTTATGACATCATCTCAGAGGCTTTTGTGATTCATCCTGAGATTTTGGACAAGCAACACTGGAAAGCTCGGGTCTGCGAATTGCTGGAACAGGTTGGGTTGAAAGCCGATCATATGTATCGTCACCCGCACCAGTTTTCTGGCGGCCAAAGACAACGTATCGCGATTGCGCGAGCTTTGGCGTTGGAACCGAAATTGATTGTCTGCGACGAAGCCGTATCCGCCTTGGATGTTTCGATTCAGGCGCAAGTGCTGGCGCTTTTGACGCGATTGCAAAATGAATTGGGGCTGAGTTACCTCTTCATTGCGCATGACCTGCTGCTGGTGCGTGACTTTGCGCATCGCGTGATCGTTATGCAAAACGGCAAGATCGTCGAGCAAGGGCCGGTCGATCAAATCTTCGATGCCCCACGCGAGCCCTATACGCGCAACCTGATTGCCGCGAGTCTGAGTCCCGATCCTACGATACAGGCGGCGCGGCGCGAGGCTTTGATCGCGTTACAGGGGGAACGGGTATGATCACCACGCGCATCACTTTGCCTAGGGCTCCTTCAATCCACAGATCACTTCACAGGCGAGGGATGTCTTCATGAAATCGTCACTAACATACTTTCGCTTGCCGTTTGCGTTCACCCTTATCGGATTGGCCATGACCTATTGGCTGGGGTATCAAACGACAGGGACAGTCGCCGGCGCTATGTCGTTTTTTCTGATAGGCAGTATTCTGGCGATCCTTGAGATTTCGCTGAGCTTTGACAATGCTATCGTCAACGCCAACATCTTGAAGACTATGGATCCGAAGTGGCAATACAGGTTTCTGACTTGGGGTATCGTGATTGCTGTGTTTGGAATGCGCATCGTTTTCCCGCTGGCCGTCGTCGCTGTGGCCGCAAAAATAGGGCCTATCGAAGCAGTTGTTTTGGCTGCAGGCAATCCTGAAGAATATGCACGTATCATGGACGAGGCCCATATAGGGATTTCCGCCTTTGGTGGGACGTTCTTGATGATGGTCGCTTTGACATATTTTCTGGACCAAACCAAAGAGGTGGACTGGGTCAAAGGGATTGAACGCCGTCTTCGCCGCTGGGCGTCCATTCGCGGGCTCGAAATTGCGTTTGTTCTAAGTTCTGCTTTGGTGGTGTCGGTGGCGCTGCCGGCAGCTGAAAGTGCTACTTTTTTGTTCGCTGCGATTTGCGGCCTTGTAACTTTTCTAGCCGTCGAACTTGTGGCGCATTTTTTGGACGCAGCAAAGGAAACGCGGGCAGCTGCGGCCAAGGGTGGTTTAGGCGCGTTTTTGTACCTCGAAGTGCTTGATGCCAGCTTTTCATTCGATGGAGTGATCGGCGCGTTCGCTTTGACCCAAAATCTGTTCTTGATCGCAATTGGGTTGGGCATTGGCGCATTTTATGTGCGCGCGATGACCATCATGTTGGTTGAACGCAACACGCTGTCGCAATTTAGATACTTAGAACATGGCGCGTTTTATTCCGTGTTGGCGCTGTCCGTGATTATGTACGCACAGTCCCTTTTGCATGTCCCAGAGGTCATCACCGGCCTGATCGGCGCTGGGATCATCGCGCTCTCGCTTATCTCCTCAATGAGACACAACAAATTGGCAGACACAGCATGACCCGTTTGGCGTGCCTCAAAAACCATACTTCGACATAAAAGGAAATCCGATGTCTGAACATCCTCTCTCCCCCGAAACAAAAGAGCGCCTGATGGCGGTTTCAGTGGCAACGCTTGCGACTGCACTCTATAAGCGCGGATTGCGTCATCAAGTAATTCAAGACGTCCACCCTGTGTCACCCAAAGGTAAGAACATGGTTGGCCCCGCGTTTACATTGCGCTACATGCCTGCACGCGAAGATCGCAACCAATTGGTCGAGTTTAGAAATCCAGAACACCCTCAGCGCCTTGCTGTTGAAATGTGTCCCGAGGGGCACATTATGGTGATGGACAGCCGCAAAAGTGCTTATGCAGCCTCGGCTGGTGACATCTTAATCACGCGTTTGATGATGCGCGGCGCGGCTGGTGTCGTGACCGATGGCGGTTTTCGCGACGCGATGAACATCGGCCAACTAGATATGCCTGCGTATCACAACCGTCCTTCTAGCCCGACCAACCTGACAACCAACGAGGCCATCGACATCAATGTCCCAATCGGGTGTGGCGACGCGCCTGTGTTTCCCGGTGATATTGTGGTGGGCGATGATGACAGCATCATCGTGATCCCTGCTCATTTGGCCAATGAAGTGGCCGAAGAAGCTGTGGAGATGACCGCCTATGAAGACTTTGTTCTTAGCAAAGTTCAATCAGGGGCCACGATCATTGGTCTTTACCCTGCGACGAAGGATGAAAACCTAGAAGAGTTTAAAGTCTGGCGCGAACAGAACGATCGATAACTCCGGCGCTAAGGCAAGCTGGAGCTCGATCTTACAGATCTTCGGTCCGCTAGACGCGGGCCGATTTTGGTAAAAATCTGCGGATAAAGTTGAATAGCGCTGACAAAGTGTACGTGAATTGTATCCACAGACAGAACGGGTAGAAAAACGAGCATTGAGGCGTATCATCCAAATGATGTTCGTCATTTATGATCCAAGAATAGTATGCATCGGTAGCTTATCTACGTGAAATTTCATGTAATATAGAAGACACTTCCAGACCTATTCTATCAAGAAGTACTTCTGCCTTACATTGGCCGGTTACTCAGGTCTTATGTTCGTTGGACTTAAGCCGATCTATACCTTCATTTTCGTTTGAGTCGCTTTGTTGGTGCTGCGTAGCAGGCACAAGACAAAGTATTCATATATTTCTTTTTGGCATTTTGTTCTTTGAGCAGTTAAAAAATTACCCAGTTTCGCTTAAGTCAGCCAAAGTTTGGTCTGCAGACTCCGTATCCGCCCAGCTGCCTTGAGCGGCATAAGCTTCAGGTTCCTCTTTGTTGCCTGTCTTCGATGGGGTGCCGATTTTAAATCCAGATATCTCATCTGATAGTTTTCGTGCTTCTTGGGCAAGGGATTGGGTGGCCGCAGTTGTTTCTTCAAACATGGCGGCATTTCGTTGCGTGGCCTGATCCATGTCTGTAACACTTTGATTTATTTCTCTAATGCCAATAGCTTGTTCTTCTAGTGTCGTGGCAATGCCTGATACGTGCGACGAAACTTCGGTAACAGAGTCGACGATGCTAGTCAGCGAACTTCCAACGCGGTCAACCAAATCCACGCCTTGACCAACCTGAATACCGCTTTCAGAAATTAGGTCACTAATTTCACGTGCAGCTTCGGAAGATCTTTGCGCAAGGGCGCGAACTTCTGAAGCCACAACCGCAAAACCTCGTCCAGCTTCCCCTGCACGCGCAGCTTCTACCCCTGCATTGAGGGCTAGTAGATTTGTTTGGAATGCTATGTCGTCGATGACAGTCGTGATTTTCGAAATCTCTGACGACGAGTTTTTAATTTTATCCATCGCACTTACAGCTTTTTCGACGATTTCGCGGCCACTTTCAGAAGCGCCTCTTGTCTTTTGAACCAAAGATGCAGCTTCGGATGCTCCATTGGACGCGGAATTTACGGAAGCTGTCATTTGTTCTAGTGCCGAAGAGGTTTCCTCAAGCGACGCGGCGGAGCGTTCAGTTCGAATCGACAAGTCATTTGCTGCAGCGCTCAATTCAGCGACGTTGTCTGCAATCGTAAGACCACTTCCAGAGATGGCTTGCATGACAGTAGAAAGAGTCTCTACGGTTTCATTGAAATCTTGGCGCAGCGTTTCGTATTCCTCAGGAAATGGCTCAACGATGTGAGCCGAAAGGTCCTGCATCTTCAAAGAATGCAAAGCTTCCCCCAACGTATCAACGACTTTTTGCTGTTCAGCATTTCGCATTGCGCGCTCGGTTTGACGCTCTTCTTCTTGCTTTCGTTCGCTAGCACGGCGTTCGCGTTCAATTTCATCACGCTCATTTTTAAGGCGAAGCTCTACTTTCTCCCGCTTCCGTTCTTCTTCTTCATTCTTTTTCTCAAGCGCCCGTTGGGCTTCATCTGCAGCTAGTTTTTCATGTTGAAGTCTTTTGGACTCTTGAATTGATTCCTTGAAATCGAGCAGGGCGCGGCCCAGACGTCCAAGTTCATCTCCTCGGCTTGCCGCGGGAATTTCTGTCTCCATGTCGCCTTTTTGAAGACCATCGATTGAAGAAATCAATCCTTCAATAGGTCTCGATACAGACCGTGTGACCAGTTGAAGCATAATCGCGAACAAAACGAATGAAACGGTGCCAATAATACCCGCTAATATGTGCGCTTGCTTTACGTGATCCTGAATCTCTGTGGTAGAAAAACCAGTTGATAGATAACCCGCCAGCTCCCCATCTTCATTTATCAATGCCGAAACGAAGATACGTAAATTGCCAATTTGAGCTTCTTGTTTGATCTCAGGGTTTGGGATGATCTTTGCAAGAGATTCGTCCCAAAGGTTTTCCCATGTTTCTGAAGTGTGAAACTTCGCAAATTCTTCTCCATCAGTCGTTAATTGTGCGAACCGAAACGATGGCATTATGCTTAAACCATTTAAAGATGATTGGGCCAATTCGGTGTCAAAATCCCAAACCGCTTGCACGAGCGGCTTAGACACAAAGAACTGCGCATTTTCGACCGATGTTTCGAAACTTGCGTTCAGTTGATTGTCATACCGAGAGGCCCAAAACGAGGTAATGGACACAACAAGCATTAGCAAACCCAGTAGGCTTGGGACCATAAGCCTTTGTTTGATAGAAATTCTATTTAGCATTTTGCGACCTCTCTATAGGAACTGGCGCTCAAGCTATCTTACAAATATTTATTTTCTCTAACGCCGCGCTATTTCTTGGGATGGGGGAGATGATCTAGTTTGTACTATTTAATTAAAATTATATGATTTTGAAATTGTGTTTCGTATCAATCAAACGGTCGATGGACTGAAGCGTCTGTCCGTCGTCAGAGTTTTTGGCACCAAAGGCGGCCTAAACTAAGTGGACCTGTCACGTTTCTGTGCCGCCCCAAGTGCTCGTTTAGGCCACTTTCCGTTCGAATGCGACGGGGCTTTTCCA